>JALUKO010000263.1 GCA_027056525.1 Helicobacteraceae bacterium
AAAATATGCACTTTTTACTGGTTGTACTGCAAAGCAAAGTACTCCAGAGCAAATGATGTCAACACTAGCAGTTGCTGAAAAACTAAATATAGAGCTTGTTGAACTTACAGAGGCTTCTTGTTGTGGAGCTTCTCATCTGCAAGACTATGATGACTTCCTCTCTTTGGTTTTAAATGCCAGAAATATAGCTTATGCTGAAAAGCATGAGCTTACTATGGTAACTATTTGTAATACATGTCAACTTAACACTGCAATGACAAAACATCGTCTTGATAATGATGAAGCATTAAAAGCAAAAGTAAACGAGAAGCTTGCAGAAGTTGGACTCGAATACAAGGGTACTTCAGATATTACTCATTTCCTTTATGCGATCATCGATGATATCGGTCTTGAGAAAATAAAAGAGATGGTGGTTACTCCACTCAGCCAGTTTAATATCGCACCATTTTACGGCTGTCACAACATCCGCCCTTCTGAGCTTCAAAATGAAACGCATAAAACTCCAGAATCTGCTTACCGTCCTACTTCACTTGATGATTTAATCATCGCTTGTGGTGGTGAAACTGTAGATTACGTGGAGAAAAACAAATGTTGTGGTTTTCATGTAGAACTGCAAGCGCCTCACACCGCGGCTGTGCTAACTGGTAATGCAATTGCGGGTGCTATGGATGGAAATGCTGACTGGATGGTTACACCATGTCCGCTTTGTCACCTAAAACTTGATACACAGACACATCATGCGAGTGAAGCAATCGGTCGTGAGGTTGAGCTTCCTGTTCTTCACATGCAACAAATGCTTGGACTTGCCCTTGGTTGTTCTACCAAAGAGCTTGGTTTACAGCATCACCTTGCTAACGTAAACTTCGTTTAGTTATAACACTTTCTACTTCCAAGATTTTTCTTGGAAGCATACAACACAACAACTCTCAAATGGATCTTCATGTCACAAACAATTGAAATAATTTCTTGGAATGTCAATGGAATACGCGCTGTAAGTAACAAAGAAGCCCTTAAATGGATTGATGAGCGAGATCCTGATATTTTATGCCTTCAAGAGATAAAAGCGCTTAAAGAGCAAATACCAACCGATCTTTTTCAAAAGCATTATGAAGAGGTTCTCATAAATCCGGCTCTCAAAAAAGGCTATAGTGGAACTGCCACATACAGTGTACTTAAAAGTAATTTTCACTCTACCTGTCCTGATATTGATACACTCAATGAGGGTAGAATCATAGAAACACACTATGATGATATCGTTCTTTTCAATGTTTATTTTCCAAACGGACAAAAAGATGATGACAGACTTGCACATAAGATGAAGTTTTATGATGATTTTTTACTCCATTGTGAAAAGCTGCGCGAGGATGGAAAATCGATTATCATCTGTGGTGATGTCAACACTGCACATAAAGAGATCGATCTCAAACATCCAAAAGCAAACTCTAAAAAATCAGGATTTTTACCGATAGAGCGCCAATGGATAGATAAACTCTTAGAGCATGGATATATAGACACATTTAGATATGTTCACGGAGACAAAGAGGATAGCTATAGCTGGTGGAGCTATAGAGCAAATGCAAGAGCTAACAATGTGGGATGGAGAATAGACTATTTCTTTATCAGTGAAGAGTTGGCAGAAAACCTCGAAGACGCTTTTATCTTAGATGATATTGGCGGTTCAGACCACTGTCCGGTTGGGATAAGGCTTTGGGTTTAGCGTATTTGTTGACAATGCTTTGGCAATCAACGCAACAATTATTCTATTTATTTTTTAGAAAAAAGAGAGCTGAGAGTACTTGTAAAAGCTACTATAAACTCAAACTTTATACCTAAAAACTTAGACGAAGCAGAACTTGCATCCAAAGTCTGTAAATATTGCACAATATCTTTGTTACCAAAAATAGATGCGTACATTATCGCTCTTCCCTTATACTCAGCACCATAATGAATAAGGAGCTTGAGCATTTCAAGATCACCTTTAAAACAAACTCCTTCAAGTGGGCTTTGCCCTCTGCTATTGACTCTGTTTCAGGTGAAACCTGCTCATAAAGCTTCATTTGTCATCGTTTTGACACCCTGTTGCGTTTTAAATGAAACTTGATCCAAAACCTTTCATTGTTATGGTTTATAAAACTGTAAGTGTGCGATCCATATCCATTGATATGTCTGTAGCTTGTAGGTAGACCGCGATCTGAAAACAATATGGCTGTTTGGTGGAGACTCTCAGGGTGCTTAGACCAAAAATACCGGGGTATTGTTTCCAACCAAATCCCAGTTCCCCTCTTGAGTATAGAACTTAATTGCAAATCCGCGAACATCCCGCTCAGCATCAGCAGCTCCTTTTTCACCGGCAACTGTTGAAAAACGCAAAAACAGTGGAGTATCTTTGCCTACTTCTGAAAATATATCTACATTGGGTTACCCGCTGTTGATGTAAGCTGTTTCATAATAAGTCCCTTATAATATTTTTATTACAAAACTATATTGCAATAATCCTTAAAGGATAATTATTATTATTTATTAACTATTTTGCTTTTGGTCTAAATGCCTTTATAACATTTTCATTCGTCACCATAAATGGACCTTCTATAAGATCTATGCAGTATGGTACTGCCGGAAATACCGCATCTAAACACTCACGAATGGACTTCGGTTTTCCGGGAAGATTAATAATAAGAGATTTGCCTCGTATCCCCGCACTTTGACGCGACAATATTGCCGTTGGAACATACTGCAAAGAGACCTGTCTCATAAGCTCACCAAACCCGGGCATCATCTTTTGACATACATTTTCAGTCGCTTCTGGAGTTACATCACGCAGTGCGGGACCTGTACCGCCTGTGGTAACCACAAGACAACACCCCTCATCATCACATAGCTCAATCATAGTACGCTCTAGTATATCCTGCTCATCGGGGATACATCTATAAACAATTTCAAAATCACTTTCTAAGTACTCTTTCATGGTGTCTTGAATCGCTACACCGGAAATATCTTCATATATCCCCTTACTAGCTCGATCGCTTGCCGTTATAACACCTATTTTTATCTCACTCATATTATCGCCTTTTTTCATTAGTTTGTTTGTAAAAAATGGTTTGCTTCTTGTATCAGGGTAACGCAGGAGTACTCTAGAAAAAATTCTTTTGCCCTGCTCACTTCTATGATGTTGTCTTTACCTCCAAGATATACTTCTATGACAACCCCTTGAGATACTAAATCCTCTAGCACCTTTTTGTTCCATACATAATACAACAGTTCTTCTAGTTCTTCATAACTTGAGTGTGAATGTTGCACTATTTTTTGCTCATAGGGTTTAAAACAGCTTGTGAGGAATGTTTTTAAATACAGCTCTTTGTTCTTCTTATAAGAAAGCAGTTGTAATCGCTTGAACTTTTCGGAACTCTCTTGAAAAAAAGCAGGTGAAAAGAGTTGTACTCTATCAAGACGTTTGTTATTGTTGAGCTGTTCCTGGGCATAACGTAAAGCCTTAATAGCTCCATAACTAAAACCGCTAACACAATAGTGTGAATTATCTCTATACCTCTGAAAAAGGTAAGACTCATTTTGTAACGAAAACCCGCTAAAGAACTTCATTTATTAATTTTTTGACCTCTGATTTTGTTATGCTTTCTCTCTCATACAGGATTTTTTCGATCGACTGCATCACATGGCTCATCTTTTCAAGCAGCACCGTACACTCACCGTAAAGCCTGTTCATAATCACTTCCTCTTCCGCTTGTGAAGATATTAAAGAACTTCCCATACCATACTTGTTGATCATTTTTTCGATAAGCTCTTTTGCTTCATCAAGATCATCTTTGGCACTGCTGGAGTGTTCATTATATTTTATAGAACAAGCGACTATCCCGGCTAAATGCATTTTTATTCTTGATTCAAGTTCATGTTTAATCAGTGGTTCATCCACATTTGGCGTTAGTTTTTCATTGGAGAGCATCAGCTTCTCAAACGGCAGATCAAAGTATGTAGCACTGAGCACCTTGCCTGACTGGTACGTTATACGGTATTTTTTTTGCTCATCACTCAACATTTTCAGTTTTTTCTTTCCAAACATCACCTTATCTTTTACCTGGTGAAAATGCTCAATCGTTACCTGAAAATCATTTTCTCTCAAAGAAAGAAGCGCTGCCTCATTGACCAGTGCAGCAAGCGCCGCACCGTTAAAGCCGACTGTCATATTGGCAACAGCTTTTACGTCAAGTTCATGCGGTACCTTTTGCAGATATTTTGAGAGTATGGACTCTCTCTCTTTTTTGGTTGGAAGCTCTACAAATATTCTACGGTCAAACCTTCCCGCACGTAAAAGTGCAGAATCAAGCACATCAATTTTGTTGGTAGCAGCCAGTACAATCACTCCACTTGAACCTTCAAAACCATCCATCTCTGTCAGAAGTTGATTGAGAGTAGCCTCTCTTTCATCATTACGTTGACCGTCTCTTTTTTTGCCTACAGCATCGATCTCATCAATAAAAATAATAGAGGGTGAGTTCTTTTTTGCAGCCGAGAAGAGTTCATGTACCCTTTTGGCTCCCATTCCTACGTATATCTGAACAAAAGAGGCACCACTTTGGTAGTAAAACGGCGCACCCGCTTCATGTGCAACTGCTTTTGCAATCATAGTTTTACCAACGCCGGGAGGTCCCACTAAAAGAACTCCTCTTGGCATTCTTGCTCCAAAATTTTTGTACCTTTTGGGATTTTTCATAAAGTCTATAATCTCTTCAAGTTCTATTTTTACATCAGAGATACCACCGATATCATCAAATGTAACATCACTTTTTATAGGCTCAATATTTGAGCTGTTTTGTGGAAGTAAAGAAGATGACTGAGAAAGATTGTGAGTGCTTGGATAAGGCTCCCGTTTTTGCCACCATCTATAAAGCAGTGTTCCAAGACCTAAAAATAAAATCAAAAACAATATATAAATAATAATGCTCGATCCGGTTTGTATCTCAACTTTATAGTCAATAAACATTTTCGGATTTACTTGCGAAGATGCAATTTTGTAAAAGTTGTCCGAAGTTTTAAGATACACATACTCTTTTGTCGCAATAACACTTGTAACATGATGTTCATTTAAAAGTTTTGTCGCCTCTTTAAGGGTAATAGGGTCTGCATTATCTCTGAGTGCAGCAAAAAGAATAAGCGCAACAACAACAAAGGCGGACACATACAGTGCAATACGATTTGTTTTAGACTCTAGCATAATTGGCATCTCCTTTGACTTCATAGTTCTCAATATCGATCCAGTTGCCAAGAAGATCTTCTTGAGATTCTATGATTATCTTATTGAAGTACTGATCAAGTCCATAAAAAAGACCATCTTTTTCCTTCTCAACAAGTACTTGAAGTTGTGTTTTACAGCTATTTCTAAACTCAAAATTCTTTTGCTCCACTAATGCTTCTAGTTCATGCAACCTTGCTTTTGCAATCTTACCGTTTACCTCAGGTTTCATCGCAGCTGCCGGTGTACCATCGCGTTTAGAATAAGTAAAAGCGTGCAGATGGGTCAAAGGCAATGCCTTTGCATTGTGCATAGCTTCTCTCCATAACTCTTCACTCTCTCCCGGAAAACCTGTGATGAAGTCTGTTCCTATGGCAAAACCTTTCTCTGCCAAAAATTCAAACAGCTCTTTGTCCTGCTTATATACATTTCTTCTGTTCATCAACTTAAGCATTTTTACAGAGGTGTGTTGCAGGGCTATATGCAAATGTTTTTCAAGCCATGGTTCATCAAGGATCTCTTTAAACTCATCACCGATCTGTATGGGCTCGACACTTCCTATGCGTATGCGTCTTACTCCACGTATCTGAGATATTTTTTTCATCAGTTGTGCTATAGAAGTACCACTTCCCTGACCATAACTTCCAACATTTGTTCCGGTCAAAATAAATTCTCCAAAACCATTGAGTGCAAGCCTTGATATCTGCTCAAGTATCTTCTGCTCATTCATACTTCTGGCATCACCGCGTACAAAAGGGATAATACAATAAGAGCAACGAAAATTACACCCCTCTTGGATCTTTATAAATGCCCTGCTTTTACCTATAAAGTCATCAACTACCGTCTCATCTATATGGTTCAAATCACCCGGATCATAAAACGGTTTTTCCTGAGAAAGCATAAAATCGATTTTCTCTTTTTCGCTTTGTCCGAACACTCCATGTACACGATTTTCTTTTAAAAGGGACTCCCCTTTTGTATGGGCTCCGCATCCGGTTAAAAACACTTTTGCCCCGCTTGTTTTTTCTATGTGGGAGATATAAGAACGTACATGGGTATCGGCCCCGTTTGTAACAGTACAGGAGTTGATAACAATAGCATCGGCTTCTGACTCATTTTCTGTTACTTCATACTCCTGCATAGAGCCCATCATCACCTGCGAATCATATACATTGGTTCTACATCCAAAGGTTTTAAAAAATACTTTTTTCTTCATCTAAACAATCTCGTGTGCATGTTTTGCAGGTTCTTCACTTTTCATAGAAACATGAAGTTTTTGTGTTGGGTATGCAATGGTTATGTCATCTTCGGCATTAAAAGCATCTATGATCTCTGTAGAGATCACACTTCTGAGTGTTAATGTTGCATATGCATTTGTTAAATACCACGCTTCTATGTCGATGCCGTTAGGTTCTATAAAAGAAAAAATCCTCGGCTCCACATTTGTATTTTTTAGGCTGTAATGATGTCTAAGCTTATTGAGTTGTTTCCGTGTAATATCAGTATATCCTTTGGAGAATTTTTTTGTTACCTCCTTGGCAAGGTGCATCGCTTTTTTATGGTTAGAGTCAAATGTTATCGTGATCTTGACACCATCCCAAACAGTTTTAAGTGAGGAGTGCGTATAGTTTGCAATCATATGTGTAAACACATAATTGTTTGGTATAAAGATGATCCTTCCCGCACGTCTGTTCTGTGTAATCGAAGTCAGTGTTATATCTTCAAGTATTGTCATACGAAGCAATGAAATATCCATAACATCGCCTACATAACGCATACCATCCATATCGACACGGATTCTATCTCCCACATGGATACTACCACCAAAAACAATCACTAACCAGCCCAAAATACTCATGAACCAGTCTTTCATGGCAATGGCGATACCGGCGGATGCAAAACCTAAAATGGTCACGAGATAGCTGACATTTTCAATATAACTAAAAAACAGAATCAAGATCACTATGGTGACATTGACAAATGTGATGATCTTATTTGCCATATAGAAACGTTCATTGTCTGTTATATACTTCTTAACAGCCAAACGCATAAGAAAAAAGATCACAAAGATAATGATGATAATAACTGAAATTCTTACAACACCCCATATTTGTTCTTCTACAGCTTTATTGATATTGAGAGTTATAAGTTCTAAGCGTTTTTGATATACCTCCGCTGTTACCGTTATAGTATCAAGAGCCGTCTCAAGTCTCTCAAGTTGCTTCTCTTTGTCTTGTGCGATTTGAGCGTATTTTTTCTCTTTATCCAAGGGAGCAATATTTTTGTAGATCTCAAGTTCTTGCTGAAGAAGCGATATAAGGTTTGTCAACTCCTCCTTTCTCTTAATATAATCCTCAAAATCAGCATTGAGTGTCTTCACAAGTGATATACCGGTAAATATATCAAAAGGGTTGCTAATGGTTGGGACTTCATCGATTTTAGAGGGTGTTAAAAGCTCTGAAAATGGTGCATCGCCTCTTTTTTTAAGTGCTTCTATCTGTGATGTTAATATTTTTTCTTTGGAAATTAAAGCCGCAAGTTCATCCATATCATTTGGGGTTTTCCCTTTTTTCTTTAAATAAGCTACTCTTTTTTTGATTTTTTTCAATGCTTCTCTTACTTCTATAGAAGTTAAATAAGAAGCATAACTCTTTATCCAGACATTCTCTTCTGATATCTTGTTTTCAACCTCTTGAAGTTTTTGAAGATAGGAGGAAAGTTCAAGCTGCCTCTGTCGCTCTTTCTCAAGCTCTTGTGCTTTGAGAGTTTCTTTTTGAGGTTCTTCTTGTTGTGTAGGCACCGTCATAACATTCTCTTGTGAGAGCACTACAGAGGAGATGAGAAGAAGTAAAAGGAGTACTTTTTTCATTAATTATCCTCACCTTGTTCACTAAAATGGTGCAATACTGAGAGTAGAAGCTCTTTGTCACATCTATCTGTGATCTTTACGCCACCAAGACCAACAGGCAAAATAAAGG
>JALUKO010000264.1 GCA_027056525.1 Helicobacteraceae bacterium
AAGATATATGCCGATGTAATAAAAGCTGAGGAGATTACAACATGTCCACACTGTGGTCGTATTCTCCATGTGGAAGCTACTGAAGAATAGGCTTGAAGCCGTTTACTCTTTTTTATTATATTTTAAGTGTAGTGCTCTATTTAGTGGCACTGCCACTTTTAATTTCTCTCTCCTTTAAGCAAAAATACAAACAATCTATTCCCGCACGTTTTTTTCTTTTTAAAAATCCAAAATTTAAAAAAGATGAGGGTATTTGGTTTCATGTGTGCTCTTTGGGTGAAGCAAAGGCTCTGCGTCCTATTCTTGAGTTGATCAACACAAATAAGATCAAGATCACAACAATTACGCAAACCGGAAATCAGGAGGCTAAGAAGTACAATGCAGAAGTAAGATACCTTCCGTATGAGATGTTTTTACCTTTTTGGATGAAAAAACAAAAGCTTTTAGTTGTGTTGGAAGCAGAGTTTTGGTATATGCTTTTTAGAGTAGCTGCAGCGCAGGGAACAAAGGTTGTTCTACTCAACGCCCGTATATCTGAAAAAAGTGCAAAAAAGTACTTACAGTTTGCCTGGTTTTACAGACGGCTTTTAGAGAATGTGGAAGTTATTTATGCGCAGAGTGAGGCAGATAAAAACCGTTTTTTGGCACTAGGAGCTAAAAATATAGAAGTGATCGGAAATATAAAACTTGCTCAGAAGATCGAAAAAACCAAAGAGTATCTCAAACCTCTCAGGCAGACCATAGTAGCGGCGAGTACACATGATGGTGAAGAGCAAAGCATACTTGAAGCTTTTGAAACCTACAGGAAAAACAATGATGCTATACTGATAGTAGTACCAAGACATCCTGAGCGATTTGAAGATGTGTATGCTCTTATGGAGGTGTTTGCGCTGAAGAATGCCTGGAGTATCTCCAAGTTTTCTCAATCACAGAAGTTTGATGAGGATCTTATTTTAGTAGATGCAATGGGTGAACTTAATAACATCTATGCCATAAGCGACATAGCGATTTTAGGCGGGGCTTTTAAAGATGATGTGGGTGGTCACAATCCGCTTGAACCGGCACATTTTAACTGTAAGATCATTACAGGAAAGCACTTTTTTCATCAAAAAGAGCTTTTTAAATATATACACCATGTTCAATACATTGAAGAAAATGAGATTGCACAGGCTCTAGAAATCTCCAAGGAGTTACCCGGTTCGATGGTGGAGCAAGAGATAGATTTACAAACGATAGTGAATAAAATATTACAAAGCAGGAGCTGAAATGGCAGAAGAAAAAGCGTATAAATTATTGGCCCAACAAGAGGGTATCTCAAACTCTCAGGCAAAGTCTATGATAGACAGGGGTTTAGTATATGTTGGTAACAAAAAGGTTATGATTGCTCGTGGAGAGATCGATACAAAAACGATCTTTAGAGTACAAAAAATAGAAAAATTAAAGCCTATATTTGAAAATGATGACATAGTAGTGGTTGATAAACCTGCCTTCGTAAACTCAGATGAGATTGAGCGACAGACAAAAGGTGCAAAACTTTTACACAGACTTGATCGTGAGACAAGTGGTGTGTTGATGCTTGTGAAAAATGAAGAGTTTCGTGAGCGTGCAATTAAAGAGTTTAAAAAAGACAAGGTATATAAAGAGTATATTGCATGGGTTGAGGGGATTGTCACAGAGCCTCATGACATCGATAGGCCGATACTAACCCAAAAGAAAAACAACAAAGCATACTCAAACGTATCGGGAAAAGGAAAACCTGCAAGAACAGAGGTGTTTCCCGATATAGTAAGTGCAAGAAAAACAAAAGTGAAGTGTATCATCCATCATGGAAGAACGCACCAGATAAGAACGCATCTTCGCTATATTGACCATCCGATCGTTGGGGATGAACAATATGGTGGAAGACGTGCAAAAAGAGTGATGCTTCATGCATATAAAGTAAGACTCTTAGGGATGGAGTTTGTCGCAAAAGAACCGAGTGCTTTTGTGAATTTTGAATAAAAGATAAATCAGCTAAGACTATGTAAAGGCTGAAATAGAAGCTAAAAATCAAATGATAGAGTACTTTTATGACTTGACACTGAGTGAATTCAAGTACTAGCGAATATAAAAGAAAACGTAAAGTAATATCTCGATATAATTCGCCACTTTTTATACAAATATAAGAGAAGTTTAAGGAGACTATATGTTTGATACGTTAACGGATTCATTTACAAATGCCATAAAGAAAATTCGTTTTCATGATGATGACAAAGCTCTGACAAAAGCGCTCAATGAACTCAAAAAATCTCTTTTAAAAGCTGATGTAAACCATAAAGTTGTCAAAGAGTTGATAACAAAAGTTCAGCTTGAAACCAAGAAAAATGGTATCGGTAAAGAACAGTTTTTAGATGCACTCAAAAAAACACTCAATGAGCTCCTTGAAGTTGGCGGCAACAGGGGTTTTACTTTTGCACCGAATCCACCAACCGTTATCTTAATGACAGGTCTTCAAGGTTCGGGTAAAACTACCACGACCGGTAAACTTGCGCTCTATTTGAAAAATAAACAGAAAAAAGTTCTTATTGTCGCAGCAGACCTTCAGCGTTTAGCAGCAGTTGAACAACTTCGCCAAATCACTTCTCAGATAGAGGTAGAACTTTATGATGATGAAGCGACAAAAAATCCTGTTGAAGTGGTTCGCTCGGCGATAGAGTATTCCAAGTCAAAGCTTTATGATGTTATTCTTATAGATACTGCCGGACGTTTGGCAATAGATGATGAGCTTATGGATGAACTTGAGGCTGTGAAACAAGCAGCTTCTCCTGATGAGATCTTTTATGTGGCTGATTCTTTAACAGGTCAGGATGCGGTAAGAACGGCGACTACATTTAAAGAAAAAATAGGTATCGACGGAGTGATCCTGTCAAAATACGATGGCGACGCAAAAGGTGGTGTTGCCCTTGGTCTTGCTTCTCAGGTTGAAGTACCACTGCGCTTTATAGGTAGTGGTGAAAAGATGGAAGATCTTGAGGTTTTCCTTCCTGAACGTGTTGTGAACCGTCTTATGGGTCTTGGTGACATTGAAGGGCTTGCTGAAAAAACGGCTTCTGTGATCGATGAGAAACAAGCAAAGAAACTCACGAAAAAGATCCAAAAAGGAAAGTTTAACTTCAATGATTTCTTAGAACAGATGGAGTCTATGAAGAAAATGGGTAGCATGAAATCACTTCTTGGGATGATTCCCGGCATGGGCAATATGTCAAAAGCTTTGAAAGATTTTGATCTTGAAAATTCAAGTGAGCTTAAAAATATCAAGGCGATGGTGAGTTCCATGACAGCCAAAGAGAGAGAAAATCCTGATCTCTTAAACAACTCCCGTAAACAAAGAATCGCAAAAGGTTGTGGTCTGGAAATTGTTGAGATCAACAGAATGATCAAACAGTTTAAAAATGCCGGTAAAATGGCGAAAAAATTCTCAGGTAAAAATGGGATGAAGCAACTACAATCTATGATGGGACAAGCAGGTGGCCCGGGCGGCATGGGCGGTTTACAAAAATAGTTCGACTTTCATTGCTTTTTAGTGAAACTTTGGCTATAATTGCGCTGAAATTAAAATCTTCTTAAACAATACCTCTGTGATAAGAAGATTCTTAACCAAATTACCGGTTAAATGTGTACATCCAACTATAGAGATGGTAAGAGGGAAGCTACTTATTTATAGATGTCAATCTATCTACAATACGACTTCCGATAACTCCTACTCTTTATAATATGCATACATGTAACCGGTAATAGGTAAAATAAAATACAGGAAAACAAATGACAGTAATTAGACTTACTCGTATGGGAAGAAAGAAAAGACCATTTTATCGTATCGCGGTAACAGACAGCCGTAAACGTAGAGATGGTGGTTGGATTGAGCTTATTGGTTATTATAACCCACTGACAAAAGAGCTTAAAGTTGATAATGAAAGAGTTGATTACTGGTTAGGCGTGGGTGCTCAGATGAGTGATCGCGTGAAAAAGATTACTGGTCGCTAAGATGATAGCTGACTTTGTCGCTGAATTTGCCAAACTTATAGTTTCATATCCTGAAGATATAAGGGTTGAAGTAAATGAGGGTGACGAAATAACGGAAATACTGCTTTATGCCAATCAAGTTGACGTTGGAAAACTGATAGGCAAAGAGGGTAAGATGATCGGTGCTATAAAAACCGTAATCTCCGGCTGCAAAGCTAAAGATGGTGTGAGTTACCGTATAAATGTCGAACCAGTATAAAGTAAAGCTCTCTGAAGAGAAAAAGCTTCTACACATCGCAACTTTGGGTAAAACCGTTGGAGTGCGAGGTGATATGAAGCTGCATATCAAATGTGATTTTCCGGATCAGTTTAAAGATGGTGCAACTTTTTTGATCAACTCAAAGACAAGCATCACTTTAGAGAGTGTAAACCTTGCAAGAGGTTTGGCCAGAGTTTTGGGAGTCACATCTGTTGAAGATGCCAAAAGATATACGAATGTAAAACTTTTTACAACTTATGATGAGACAAGAAAGAATTGCCACTTGAAAGAGGGGGAGTTTTTTTGGTTTGATATTGTAGGCTGTGATGTTGTTGAAGATGGTAAAATCTTGGGGAAGGTTCAAGAGGTGCAAAGGATAACTACCAGTGATTACTTGAATGTAAAAACGAGTGATACGTTGCTTAAAGCTGGGTATGCTACAAGCTTTTTACTTCCATACCATGAACCTTTTATACTTCATACTGATATAGAAAACAAATCTATAGAAGTAAGTGGCGGTTTGGATATTTTAGAAGCTTCTTGATGACCTTTACTTTTGTTACATTATTTCAAAATCTTATAGAGGGTTACTTTCAAGATTCTATTTTAAAAAGAGCTCTTGAAAAAAAGATTATCAATGTTGATTATCTTAATCCTAGAGATTATACTCTAAACAAGCATAAAAAGGTTGATGATACCGCTGTCGGCGGTGGTGCCGGTATGGTTATGAATCCTCAACCGCTTTTTTATGCTTTAGAAGAGTTGAAAAAAAATGATGAAAATGTTCATATAGTTTTTTTAACTCCTGTAGCAAAGCCATTTAAGCAAAATGATGCAAAAAGGTTAGCTGCAAAGTCCCATATTGCCTTTGTGAGTGGAAGGTATGAGGGGATTGACGAACGGGTTGTTGAAGAGTTTGCCGATGAAGTTTTTTCTATTGGGGATTACATACTGACCGGAGGCGAGCTTGCCTCTTTGGTTTTGTGTGATGCGATCAGTAGAAATGTAGATGGAGTGCTTGGAAATGCTGAATCTTTAGAGATTGAGAGTTTTGAGACGCCACTTCTGGAAGCACCAAGCTTTTCAAAACCAAAGATATATGAAGACTTAAGTGTTCCATCAGAATACTTAAAGGGAAATCATAGTAAAATTCGCTCACTAAAATTAGCCTTGTCTGAATGTAAGACCAAATTTTTCAGACCGGAGCAACTTAAGAAGCATAATTGCACTACCGCTTTAGGATCTCAAATAAAGAGAACCAAGTCTTAGTGTAGATGAGAAATGAAGGAATTCCTTCATTTTTATGAAATAAAATTAAGGATAACTTATGAGAAATAAGTACATAGAAAATTTTGAAAAATCACAAGTGTCTGAGAAAAATATTCCAGATTTTCGTGCTGGTGATACTGTTCGTTTAGCAGTAACAATTAAAGAAGGTAGCAAAACTCGTGTTCAAGCATATGAAGGTGTTTGTATCGCAAAAAGAGGTCAGGGAACTGGTCAAACTATAACTGTTCGTAAGATTGGTGCTAATGGTGTAGGTATTGAAAGAATTTTCCCTATTTACTCTGATTCAATTAACGAGATCAAAGTTATTCGTCGTGGTCGTGTACGTCGTGCTAAACTATTTTACCTACGTGAACTTGCAGGTAAAAAAGCTCGTATTAAAGAACTTAGAAGAAAGTAATCTTCTAGGTTTAACCCCTAATTATCCCACATCCTTTAGACTTAGACCTCACAATTTCCATAAATAACATAATTTTTTTATAAACTTTAAATATTTTAGTAGTATAATCAAACGAATTTGCTTTCAATTTTACGTTTGGGATACCCATGAAGTACTTAGATGATCTAAAAACAGTTGTGAAAATCAACTCATATACCAAAAATAAAAGTGGCGTTGATAAAGTTGGCAAAGTTTTTGACATATGGCTGAAAGAGTTAGATTTTAGCTGTCACATATATAAAAGAGAACTTATCGGCGATCATCGTTATTATACCTCTGCAAAAGATAAAAGTTCAAAAAAATTATTGCTGCTTGGGCATTTGGATACCGTTTTTGCACCCGGAAAATTTGAGAACTATTCAGAAGATGAATACTGGGTTTATGGTCCGGGTGTATGTGATATGAAGGGTGGTAATATAGTTGCACTTCAGGCACTTAGAGAGTTAAGAGAGGAAGGCATTAAGCTAAAAAACATAGACATCCTTTTTGTAAGTGATGAAGAAACAGGTAGTGATGATTCTAAATTTTTGACATCAAAATTAGCACAAGAGTATGATTATTGTTTTGTATATGAGGCAGCAGGAGAGAACCTTGAAGTGGTAACGGGAAGAAAGGGTGTGGGAACTTTCACTATAGATATTCAAGGGGTAGCTGCACATGCCGGTAACAATTATGTTCATGGAAGCGATGCCAACCTCGAGGCATCTTATAAGTTGCAAAATCTTGTAAAACTTACAAATCTTGAGCTTGGAACAACTGTGAATGTTGGGAAGATAGAGGGCGGTATAGGGGCAAATACGATCTCTCCTCATGCACATATAGTGTTTGAGATCCGTTATAAATCAGAAGCAGAAAGGGATCGGCTGCTACGTGAAATAAATACCATAGTACAAACTAACTATGTACAAGGCTGTGTGAGTGTACTAAGAGGTTCCATTCAAAGAGATGTTATGCAAACGACACAAGCTTCACTTGATCTGATTGAGAATATCACACATATTACAGGCTCTGAGTTGACTTATGAAGAGAGAGGCGGTGTGAGTGATGCAAATATTGTAAGCTCAAACGGTGTGGTTACACTAGATGGATTTGGTCCTTTTGGCGATGGTGATCACACCAACAATGAGAGAGCTTCCAAAGAGAGTTTTCAATCAAGAATAGAACTTAGTAAAAAACTTTTTAGATATTTTATAAATAATTCAGATTTTAAAGGGGAATAGATGTCAGATAGAACAATAGGAATGTGGTTATACAGTAACGGTGGCGGAGACAAAATTGGCAAGAAGATCATTAAAAAGTTAAAAGAGCGGGGTATTGAAACCATAGACAATATAAATCTCAGACACGCAATCGCTAAAAACTCCCATATTCTTTATGAGGATATCAAGCTTGATAAGCTTGATCTGTTTTTCTCTTACAATGCAGGGGAACAAACGCAATACCAAATGTACTTGTATCAGGCACTTAACCGTGTGATACCCATGATAAATACTTATGATTCTTTTGCTTTGACAGAGGACAAATTCCAAACATCTTTTGTTTTAAGAAATGCAGGTGTGAAAACAGCAGACTATAAGCTATGTCATAGAGACGATGGGCACCAACTTAAAAAGATCATTAAGAAATGGGATAAAATGGTTTACAAGCCAACGGACGGTTGGGGTGGTGTCGGTCTTACCAAGATTGAGAATGAGGCAAACCTTGATATGTTGCTCCCGTTTTTAAACCAAATGGATTTGCGTTATTTTTATGTAGAGAAGTTTATAAATTATGACAATACAGATTTTAGAGTCGATATAGTTGATGATGAATTTATCGGTTGTTATGGTAGAAAAGCAAGCGGTACCGACTGGAGAACCAATGTGACCTCAGGCGGAAGCATATTTATGCGTGATGCCAACGATGATATAATTGCCGTAGCAAAAAAGGCAGCAAAAGTGTGTGGCGTGGATATTGCAGGGGTGGATATTATTTATGACAGGGAAAAAGAGGAATATATTGTTTTAGAAGTCAACGGTATTCCAGCATTTGCAACACCGGAGCAAGAAAAAATGGGACTAGATTTTAATGAGAAGAAGATAGAAAAGATTGTAGAACTCATTGATAAAAAAACAAAAAAATAATTTCAAAGGAGCAGACATGCAAAAGAAGAAGCTACCAAAAATCGGCTTTTTATATTTAGATTATGTTTTAAGGTTTTTTGATTACAGTAATTTTAAAGGGTGGCCTGATA
>JALUKO010000265.1 GCA_027056525.1 Helicobacteraceae bacterium
CGGTGAAATAGTTCCTAAACCAGCAACTCCAAGTATAGACATATAGCCTATGAATTTTCTTCTTTCGGTATCCATGGTTTCATCTCCTGTGTTCTGTACGAACAGAGGTATTGTGCCGTAAAATTGTGGAGTAAAAGTGGACAGCGTTACTCCACAATTTTTTTGAGTTTTGTCTCGACCTTCTGTTTCCAGTCGGTGAGCAGCGGTGTCTGTTTGCTGATGGTTCTGTTGCTGACCAGACGCAGGATAATTTCCAGCGCAAAAGCAAGGGCAAACGCACCAAGCAGATAATAGCCGATTTCCGGCATCTTGTCACTGGTGTACCAGAGTGTCAGTCCGGCGATAGCAAACATTGCAAAAACTGCACCCAGTACAATCCAGATATTTGCGCCGGTCTCTTTGATTTTCAGCAGATGCGCGACGTGGGTGACGCCCTGGATAATGAGTACTACCAGCGAAGCGACCATCGCCACCTGTTCCAGACTCATGAAAAGAATCATCGGAATAATCAGCAGTGCACTGATGATAAGCCCTTGATAGGATTGAAACACGTTGTATTCGTACTCTTTGGGCAAATTTCCCTCTTTTGCCATGGTATAGCCGATCTCCGTAGCGGCGTAGAGTGTGGCGTTGATAGCCGAAGCGGTTGCCAGCAGTGCCGTTGCCGCCATGATCTTAAAACCCCATTCGCCGAAGATCGGTTTTGCCGCTTCCGCCAGCGCATAATCTTTGGTTGCTATCACTTTCTCCAGCGGCAGATTGCCCAGCACGGCGATACTCGTCAGAATATAAAGTGCCGCAACGAGCAGGATGGTGACGATCATCGCCCGCATCATCGTTTTCTCAGGATTTTCCATATCTTCGATCGTATTGGTGATGACACTGAACCCCTGATAGGCGAAAAAAGTGAGACCGATGGCAAAAAGCATGTGGATAACAGGAGGCATATCAGCGGCACTGAGCAGCTGCGGATTGATCGTAAAGAGTGCAGCAATAGCAAAAACGACCAGCACGCTGATTTTCACCGCGACAATGATATTTTCCGATTTTGCCACAATGGACGCACCGACAAGGTTGATAAGTGTGAAAAGTACTACGATACCGATGGCATAGAGATTTGTCCAGTAACCGTCACCGCCGTGCATAAATGTTGCAGCATAAGTACCGAACGACTTTGCAACGGCGGCAATGGCGATTAACTGGGAAAAGTAGAAAAGCACGCCGGCGGAACCGGAGAAAATACCCTCTCCGAATCCCTGTACCAGATATTCGACAATCCCGCCGCGTGACGGGTAGCGAAGCGCCAGTTTTGCCAGCGAATAACCGCTAAGCAGTGCTGCAATACCTCCGAATATAAAGGAGATCCAGACGATATTTCCGGCAATCGAACCCGCTTCGCCGATAACGATAAATATACCGGCTCCTACCATGGAACCGATACCCAGCATCACTGCGCTCCAGAGTCCGAAAGCTTTTTTTTCACTGCTCATCTGTTTCCCCTTATGGTGTAGGTTTCAGTCTCTATTTGACTGTTTTGCTTTTATCTTGCTGTGCTTCTTTGAGAAACTCCTGACGCTCTTTGAGTGCCCGCTGACCCTCTTTTTTCTCGAACTCCATCACTTTCTCTTCAGCTTTCTTTTGTGCAGGTGAACCTATGGTGATTGTATCGTTTCTTGTTTTATGAACGAGTGATTCAAAATCTTTTTTCAGTTTTTCATAGAGTTTGGCTACGATATTTTTACCTTTCACCTCTTTTTTAAGGGCTTTGATCTGTCTCTCCAGCGATGCATATTCAGCACTGTGTTTTTTGACATAGCCCAGTTCTCTTGCTTTTGCCAGCTCTTCCGATGCGGCATCGAGCAGTGCAAGAACCTCTTTTTTCTTTGATTTATCCAGACTGGATGCTGCGGTGACAAGATCCTGTGCAGTCAGCAGTCCCAGCGGCATAACGACTCTGGTGTGTACCATCGTATCCATCGCCGTGACCAGTGCAGCGAGTGCAGCTTTTTTGTCGCCTTTTTTGAGTGCTTTGAGTGCAGTTTGGGTCGCAACAGGGTAGAGATCCATCGGGATGTACATGGTATCGATATCGATTTCATCTTTGAGCGGTTCGAGAATAGCCGTTGCTGTCTGAACTTCATGATCTTTCAGCAGACTGATCGCGATATTGACCGCTTTGTCAATGGTTTTCAATGGTACATCGATGCTGTAAAGTTGAATATTTGTCTCAACCGGTACCAGTTTCAGCGCCGGTTCCACTTTCAACGCGCTGTCAAATGACTTTGTAGCCTCTTCAAGCGCTGCCTGAGCATCTTTTGTTTTGTTTTTACCCAGTGCGTCGATAGCCTGGATTGTTTTTTGCAGACCTTTCATGATCTCTTTCGATGCCAGTTTGACCGCCGATTTTTGAAAAGCGATCTCTTTGTTGACCGCAGACTGTGAGGCACTTTTGACCTGTGACTGATTGACATGCAGTTGCAAGTCACCGGATTTTGCCTGTAGGG
>JALUKO010000266.1 GCA_027056525.1 Helicobacteraceae bacterium
AACACTCAACTTTTATGTTAAAACAGCAAAGCGGACGCGTATTATACTCAATACAATGTAAAAGATTTATTAAGCGTATTATTTTTGTCTAGTTTTATGAAATTTTAAGTAAATTTATAGCATTTAATCCCATACAATACTCACGCCGTATTCACTATCTAAAATTATTTGTTTATTGTAGTAGATCTTTTTACCGTATTTTTTGCTCAATAGCTCCACTTCCAAGCTCTTCTCTTTTAAAAGTGTTCTCACTTCTTTATATGAAAGCCATTTCCCATAGCGTGCAAGTGAGTTTTGCCAAATTTTAAAATCACACCTTGCATCTTCTGTAAGTTCGTACATCTCACCATCTTCTGTTTTCCATTTGGCATTTGTGCATGCATACAGTTTTACTTTCTTTCCCCGGACCTCTTTGTCGCGTACCTCTATGTGACCATCTGCGCAACAAGGACATTTACCAAGAAGCATATTTTCTCTCCATCCATCTATTTGATTTAAATCTTTTTTATTGTAAAATAAAATTGACTTTTATCTTTATTTTATTGCTATGTGCAATATTTTTTTCTTTAAAGAGCACAAAAGCCAGCGCTGAATAAAAAAATTAATACTTTTTTATAAAATTAATTTACTTAATTGGCTTAACTCATGTATAATGTCAAAAAAACAAGGGAGAGAATTCTATGTTAAAACATATTTTAGTTGTATCAGCTTTGATTATAACTTTATTTGCAAACAATTACGAAAGAGGTGATGAAGCCTATGAAGAGGGAGATATTAAAAAAGCTGTTACATTTTGGAAAACCGGTGCTAAATACGGAGAGGTTGATTCACAATTTATGCTAGGTTTTCTTTATCTTCAAGGCGAAGATATTCCACTAGATACACAAAAGGCAGCAACACTCTTGGCAAAAGCTTTCGATCATGGAAGTGAAACCATAAGAATCACTATCGCACTTGCATATTATAAGAACAAGGCACATGCTCCAGCGGACATCAAAGCCCTAGAGCAGTTTGAAAAAGCCATTGACAAACAAGGGCGCATTGCCCAGTACAATCTCGGTATGCTTTTTATAACCGGTGATGCAGATATAAAAAATATGAAAAAAGGTGCTGCGCTTATTAAAAAAGCAAAAGATGCAGGTCTTTTAGAGGCTAAAGAAGCATGGTCTCAATACAATCTCAAAAAATATATATAAAGATGCATATAGTGTAAGCTTGCCATATTATTTATGGTCTGCTTGCAATCTTTGCTACACACTTGTGTAAAGTTTCGCTAAAATTCCGTTATGAATTCATATGCCGATAAATTTAATGCTGCCATTACACATACTTTTTTCTCAAAACTGCCAACTTCTGAACAAGATTTCATAAAACAAAAAGCGTTTTTTTACAAATTTTCTTTTCAAGAACTCAAACAGATCATAGATATGGCACGTGACCTGCAAATGTGGGATGAACACACTCTTCACACAATATTTCCAGAGCATGAGCAAAAAAAAGTTGTTTTCTCACGGCTTAAAAAAAACTATGAAGCTCTTAGAAGTAAGCCAAACTCCTACGAGAAGTTTACACCAAAAAATATTGCGCAGGAACAAAGGTATACTTTCAAGGTGGCTGAAAAAGAGGGCTTTGGTCTTGGACTCTGTCCCGTAGCAAGTGAAAAAACACGCTGTTGTAACCTTTTGACACTAGATGCTGTGGAGAGTTGCGGTTTTGACTGCTCTTATTGCTCCATACAAAGTTTTTACAACCAAAACACCATCACCTTTGACAGTAGCTTTTCTCAAAAACTTAAAAATCTCAATCTTGATCAAAACAAAACCTACCATATCGGTACAGGTCAAGCTTCTGACTCGCTTATGTTTGGCAACAAAGAGGGTGTTTTAGATGCCTTGTTCACCTTTGCCAAAGAAAATCCAAATGTTCTTTTGGAGTTTAAAACCAAGTCAGACAATATCACATATATTTTGCAAAACGATGTTCCTAAAAACATACTCTGCACCTGGAGTCTTAACACCCCAACAATCATCAAAAATGAAGAACATTTAAGTGCTTCACTCACAAAACGATTGAAAGCCGCTAGAAAAGTAGCCGACAAAGGTGTCAAGGTGGGTTTTCACTTCCATCCCATAGTGGAGTATGAAAACTACTTAAATGAATACGGGGCAGTCTATACAGAGCTTATGCAAACTTTTACTCCTCAAGAGGTTGCACTCGTAAGTTTTGGTACACTTACATTTATAAAACCGGTAATCAAACAACTCAGAGAAAGAGAGTTTAAAAGTAAAATAACACAAATGCCCTTTGAAGATGCAAGCGGTAAAAGCTCTTACCCTTATGCTACTAAAGTGGAGATGTTCAAACATGCTTATGAGAGTTTTCAACCTTGGCATAAAGATGTCTTTTTTTATCTTTGTATGGAAGAGCATTCTATGTGGAAAGAGAGCTTTGGCTACCAATATGCCACCAATAACGATTTTGAAAGAGCTATGCTGCATGCATACTGCCAAAAGATCGGTATAGATTATTTGTTATAAAAGGAAACGCATGTCTTGTTCAACAACACAAATACAAAACCAGAACTATTTTTTATCACAACCTCATCAACCCTTTTTCGTACTTGGGATTGTAAACGCTATTGTTGTTATGCTTCTTTTTGCACTCAACTACAAAGGTGTTGTAGATCTTCATACAAACACACTCAACATCCATGTATATACCATGATCTTTATGGTATTTACCAATGTTTTCACCGGTTTTTTGTTTACGACATTCCCCCGCTTTTGCCAAAGTGCAACCATAGATAAAGCCTACTACACAAAGATATTTTACGGAAATGTTCTAGGCACGCTGTTGTTTGTTGTGGGTGCTTTACTAAACTTCTATATCGTTATAGCGTCTATGCTCATTTTATTTACCTCCCAAGCTTTTATAGTGTACAAACTGCACGCTATCTATACACACTCTGTAGTTCCTGCAAAGGAAGATCAGTACTGGATCATGATGGCTCAGTACTTTGGGATTTTTTCTCATCTGCTCTTTTTACTTTCACTTGGGTTTGAAAGTTTGCAAAACCTTGCTGTTACACTTTCTTTTTATATGTACCTTATCTTTTTAACTTTCAGTGTAGCACAAAGAATGATCCCGTTTTTTGCTCACTCTTTTGAGCAAAAAGATCCAAGACTTGTCAGTACCGTGTTTGTTTTATTTCTTGCTAAGTCACTTCTCATGCTTTTTAACGAGTACACTTTCATCAAAGTTGCCGAGATCATTCTCGATCTTCTTTTAGCCCTGTATCTGCTCAACGAATTTTTAAGATGGAAGCTTCCGCTTTTTACCTCACAGCCCATTATGTGGGTACTTTTTCTTGGTCTATTTTGGCTACCGAGTGCGCTCTTTATCGGGTCACTAAGCCTTCTTGCTGAACTTTTTTTAGATACAAGTTTTTACTTTTTAGATATCCATCTGATTGCCATTGGTTTTTTAACTACTATACTCATAGGGTTTGGTACGAGAGTAACACTTGGTCATGCAGGGCAGTCTCCACATGCAGACTCTTTTGCTACAAATCTTTTTTGGTTTGTGCAGGTGGTAGTCGTTATGAGAGCTTTGTATAGTGTTAACATCGCTTTTGGATGGGATGTGAGCTTTTTATTTGATATCGCTTTTAGTGCGTGGCTTCTTTTGTTTATAGCATGGGGAGCACGTTACGCAAAAGTTTTAATCTTTGGAAGTAAACTCTAAATCACCTCAAAGAGGTGATAAAGACTACTCAACAACCTCTACTGCCGGTTCCTCTTCTGGGCTCTGAACCTCTTGAGTACCTGTTTCCTGAGGTGTGCTTTGCGGCGGAGCAACTACTTCTTCAACAGCTTTAACTTCTTCAACTTTTTGCTCTTCTTCAATCTTTGGCTGTTGTACTTCATTGTCAACACCGGTGGTGCTCTTTTGATCTGGCTGCAGCTCTGCTGTATCAACCTCTGAGCTTACTTCTTGAGACGTTAGATCCTCTTGCGGTATTTGCAGTGTTGCATTATTGTCGAATTCTTCCACACTCTCTTGCACTGTTGCATTATTATCAGGCTCTTTGACATTCTCCTGTGTAACTTCCACCTCTATCTTAGCTTCTGGAAGCTCTGTACTCTCAACAACGGGCTCTTTGCTCTGCACTGCAACAACCTTTTGCTCCTCTGCGTTTGGTTGCACCCTTTGAAGCTCTTGCAAGTAGTCAATTTTTTCATATATCGGAAGTGGCAAGATAGTTCTGCTTTGTTCTTTATAGTTAAGCTCTGCAAGTCTTCTGTGCAGCTTTGCAAAATAAGCTTCCTGTTCATCCTCATTGAGCTCTCTTAGATGAAAAACATCCTTTGCCAATGTTTGTGCATACTGCGCAGCGTTATTTGTCTCTTTGGCAAGCCGTTGCACCATTTCACGGTTGTCAGGTTCTTTTTTTATTCTCAAACGTGACGAGTCATAGAGTTTTTGTGCTTTTTCAAAATGCAGCGGTACCAATTCATCAAGATCATCATCTTCCATATTTTCCAAAATGATCTTTGCACGATTAATATTTCTATAAACAACAGCATCTCCATAAAGATCTTTGGCTTCT
Organism: Helicobacteraceae bacterium; assembly: GCA_027056525.1. Lineage (GTDB taxonomy): Bacteria > Campylobacterota > Campylobacteria > Campylobacterales > Sulfurimonadaceae > Sulfurimonas. The sequence continues at coordinate 4,610 of JALUKO010000266.1, forward strand.
TCCATAACTGTTTTTTTATCTTCCAAAGCTTGGGATGTCTCTCTTTTATCTATAAGAACGATCAAGTCTTTGTAATCATCTTGAAAATTATCGTATCGGTCTGCAAAGATCTCTTTTGTATTTTGCACCTGCATCCGTTTATCTATATCTGCAACATCCGAGAGATATTTTTTCACCATTTTTTTTGTTTCATAAGCGTCTTCAAGTGCTTTTTTTGCCTGTAGATACGCTTGCATTTTTTCATCTTTTTTTTCGGCATCGAGCGCTTCCTGATAGTACTCCTGTGCCAACTCTATACTGTAAGGGGCATACACAAGCAACTCATCTGTATTCATCCCCTCATGCAGCTTCTCAGCGAAGTGATCTATGTTTGAAAGATCAAACTGTTGCACCTCTTGTTGTTGCTGAGGGGTCAATGTGGCACCCCCACCACACCCGCTAAATGTTGCAACCACAACAAACGCCGCCAAACTCAATTTTATACTATTCATTCTCCACCTTTATTAAAATATCACTATGATCGTTATATACTAATCTTGAGTATTTTGCCATAGATTTACTTACGCAAATGTAAATTTTATCGATATAAAGATATAATACACCAAACGGAATTACCAAGGAAAACAATTGACACTAAGCCCCCATTTAGAACTAGGACACATAAACACTTTACGAGTTGACAGACAAACGCCTCACGGTCTGTTTTTAATGGCAGAGGACACAAATGATGTTCTTTTGCCCCAAGCCTATGTCACAGAGGATATGGTTGAAGATACTCTTATAGAGGTCTTTTTATATACTGACTCAGAAGACAGACTCATCGCAACAACCAAAACACCAAAAGCGATGCTCGATGGTTTTGCACTGATGGAAGTGGTCGATGTAGCACCCTTTGGCGCTTTTATGGACTGGGGACTTCTCAAAGATCTTCTTGTGCCTAACATGTTGCAAAAAACACCTTTTCATATAGGTGAGAAACGCTTTATCAAGGTAGTTTACGATGAAAGAACACACCGCCTTGTAGGCAGTGAAAAACTTGGTGACTTTTTTCAAAGACGTGTGCAGGGGCTCAAAAAAGATCAAAAGGTTGAGATCCTCATCATTGCAAAAACCCCACTTGGCTACAAATGTATTGTTGAGGGAAAATATGAGGGGCTTATCTACCATAATGAAATCTTTGAAAACATAGAGCTCGGCGCTTCTAAAAAAGCATTTATCAAAACGATTCGACGAGATGGCAATATAGACCTTTCTTTGCGAAAAAGCGGTGCAAAGAACAGTGCCTCTGCATCTGAGAAAGTACTTGCGCTTCTCAAAGAAAACAACGGGATCATGCCTTACAATTATAAAAGTGATGCCGAACTGATCAAAGAGACCTTTGGTATGAGTAAAAAAGATTTCAAACGCTCCTTGACAACACTTCAAGATGCAAATAAAATTGAGATCAAAGATACCGGTATCTATCTAAAGGGGTAAGTATGGCAAAAAAGAAAAAAAGTGTAGAACTCTCAGCACACAATATAAAATTTCAAATAGAAAAACTATCGTACAAAGCGATCCGTTTTTACCCTTCTCAAATGACAGTTGATGTCATGGTTTATGCTGAGGACAACACGAAACAGGGGATGCAAAACATCCCTTTTGCGCATCTTCCAAAAGAGATAAAAAAACTTATAAAATCAAACTGATTTTTCAAACCCTCACTAAGAGATTTTTAATCAATAAAGAGTGATAATAGTATATGGTCACACCATAAATACAAGGAGATTTACATGAGTAAACACAAAGAAAAAATAGCAAAAGTATTTGAACATCCCTTATCTGGAAATATAGATGTAAAAAAACTCTTAAAAGCGTTAGAGCATTTTGGTGCAGAGATCGAGATGACAAAAGACAACCATGTTAAGATAAAGGTCAATGAAAAAGTCTTTTTTATGACACTTCCGCATCAGGGGCATACGCTCTCAAAAGACACGCTTGTTGAATTACGCCACTTCTTAGAACTTCCAGAAGTTGGATTTACTCCGCAAAAATTATCATAATTTTACCAAAGGGCACCCTCTCGCATAGGGCCTTTTGGAATAGTACCTTTTTGCGTGTTCTACCAACAAAGCATGAAACTCCTGATACTCTATCCATAGTTTGTTTGTATCTTCTACACATTGAAAACTTTGCTGCACAAGATGTTTCACATCAGCATACTTTGCCCTCTCTTCAATAAGCCCTAAACGAAAAAATATCCTCTTAGTATAACTATCTACAACAAACTCATTTTGTTTATATCCATACAGGAGTATGGAGTCTGCTGTCTCTTCCCCAATGCCAAGAACACGCAAAAGCTCCTCTCTCGTGGGTACTTTTGTTAATGTTTCAAAAAACGCAACAAAGGCCAAAATATAGCGAGCCTTCTGGTTAAAATAACCTGAGGGTTTGATGGCATTTTTGAGCACCTCTACAGGAAGTTTTTTCACCCCCTCAACACTCAAAGCCCCAAGTGCTTCTAAATTCTCTAATGATTGTACGACAGAGGTAAAACTTGTGTTTTGCGTGAGTATTGCACCCAGACAGACCTCAAACACCTCATCCTGTGACTTTGGAAGTGTGTAGTCCTCCTTATGGTAACCACCATGCCCAAGCAGTGGCCACCACCCTTGCGGACCATACATACTGTAAAGTTCCCTATAAACCCTAAAGATGATATCCATACTCTATCCAAGATACTTTTGCAGTACTCTTGCCAAGATCTCATTTTTTATGGGCTTTGCCACATAATCATCAAATCCCTGCTCAAGATATCTCTGTTTATCACCTGCAACTGCGTTTGCTGTAAGTGCAATCACCGGTATAGTGCTTTTTTTATGCCTGATCTCCTGCATAGCTTCTATGCCGTTTTTGTTTGGCATATTGATATCCATCAAAATAAGGCTAAACTCTTCCTTATCAAAGAGCTCTAATGCCTCTACTCCATCATTTGCCATCACCACTTCCAAATTCATATCTTCTAAAAGCAGCTCAATAAGCATTTGGTTCGTTTTGTTATCCTCAGCAACCAAGATTTTTTGAGCATCAAAATATACTTCTGTATCTTCAGGCTTCTCGTATTTGATAGTAGAAAAAACTTCTACTTTGATCTCAAAAGAGAAGGTGCTTCCTTGAGAGATCTCACTTGTGATATGCAACTGTGATCCAAAAAGCTTGAGCAGTTTTGTTACTATGGATAGCCCAAGCCCCGTACCTCCATACTCTCTGGCAATGGAGCTGTCAGCCTGAGTAAATTCTTGAAGGATACTATCAATATTATTTGCTTCTATCCCTATCCCCTCATCTTTTACTTCTATAACTAGGGTAGATTTTTCCATATTAAAATCAACGTAGAGTGTAACCCCTTTGCCTTTGGGGGTAAACTTGATGGCATTTGAGAGTAAATTGGAAATGATCTGCTTAAGGCGCAACTTATCACTTTGGATACATTTGGGTAAATGCTCAGAGATCTTGTTGTGAAGAGT
>JALUKO010000267.1 GCA_027056525.1 Helicobacteraceae bacterium
CTCTTAACAAAAACGATAAACTTCGTCGCCCACAACATATCAAACGTCCTTGGGTTCCACTCTCAGACAAAGCATATGCTGTAAACATCACATAATTATACTGACGCAGTATCTCTGCGTCAGTATTTTAGATACCTGCAAGCCACATTCTTAAGTACAAACCAAAAGTACTTGTGTACCCAACCTCACTAAAAGCAACTTCCCCATTTTTGTCATATATGAAAGTTGTTGGAAATACTTCAATATTGTACTCTCTTGCAAAAAAAGCTTCTTTATCATTAATCACATGAAATGTAAGTTTGTTTTTCTGCATATATTTTTGTATATCTTCATTACTTCCGGATTTTACAACTATAGTGATCACTTCAAAACTCTCAGATATCTTTTGTATATTGGCAGCTTCCAAGTTGCAGGTGGGACACCATGTTGCCCAGAAGTGTACAAGTAAAGGCTTCTGCTTTTTATACTGATACTTTGTACCGTCTATAAGTGTTAGATTGAGAGGTTGAAATTTCTTTTCCGGAAGGTCTATGCTTTTGTAAAAGCTTACAGCATTGGCAAAGAGAGTCATAACGACAACAAAGAGAACGATCTCTTTGAGATAATGTTTTATTTTTGAGTACATCAGTGTTCCATTTGTAAGAAGTTGTATGTAATTATAGTGATAATTAACAATAATGTAATTATTAATAGATAAAATCTCATAAATAAGAGAAGGAAGAATGATGTTAAAAGTTTATCTTGCAGTGATTATAGGGTTATTGTTAGTTGGATGTGGGCCTGAGAAAGAGCCTCATGTCTCTTCAAAAATGTTTCAATCAGTGAGTGAAAACGAGGCAGTGCTTGTACAAGATACCAAGAACAAACGCTATTGTGCAAGATGTGGTATGGATCTTGTAAAATTTTATAAAACAAGTCATAGTGCAACACACAAGGACAAAAAGTATCAGTATTGTTCTATACACTGTTTAGAGGATCACCTGGGTGAGGGAGTGACACTTAAAAACCCTAAAGTAGTTGATGTTGATTCTCTGAAGTTTACAGATACATCAAAAGCTTTTTATGTTGTCGGAAGTAAAAAACCGGGGACAATGAGCCGTATCAGTAAGTATGCATTTGCAGATAAAAAGATGGCTGAGAAATTTCAGAAACTTTATGGTGGAGAGATTATGGACTTTAACCATGCTCTTGCAATTGCACGAAAAGATTTTAGATAAATGTAAATTGAGCTACAATTGGTAATACTCAAGAAGGAGATTGCCATGCAAGAAACTAAGAATCAAGAAACAAAAGTTTATCTTATAGGTAGTGGAATAGCAGCGTTGGCTGCTGCATTTTATCTTGAAAAAGATGCAAAAATACCCGGAGAGAATATTTATATTTTGGAAAAAGACAATCTCCCCGGTGGTGCGTGCGACGGTTTAGGCAATGAAGATGAAGGTTTTTTGATCCGTGGTGGACGTATGCATGAGAAGCATTATGTCTGCTACTGGAGTTTACTCTCTCATATCCCCTCTTTGGAAGATCCCAACATCTCTGTACGTGATGAATCTTTTGCTTTTAATGAAAAGTATGTCTCAAATGCCAAAGCTCGCCTTTTAAAAGAGGGGAAGATTCTTGATGTTTCATCTTACGAACTCTCTTTCAAACAACAAACTGATTTGGTAAAGCTTACGTTTGTACCGGAGAGCACACTTTCAAATAAGCGTATCGAGGATTGGTTCGATCAAGATTTTTTCGATACGAAGTTTTGGCATATCTGGACAACGATGTTTGCTTTTCAGAAGTGGAGTTCTCTTGCTGAGATGAGACGCTATATGAAGCGTTTTATCCATTTAGTAGATGGACTTCACAGACTCGGAGGTGTTTTGCGTACCAAATACAATCAGTATGATTCTGTCATAAGACCGCTCAAGCATTATCTTCAGGCTAAAGGTGTGCATTTTGAAATGGGAGTGGAGGTCGTTGATATAGATTTTAACTTATCTGCAAATAAGCATACTGCTCAAGTGCTCCATCTTGCAAATAAAGATGAGATAGTTTTAAGTGATAATGATTATGTATTTATTACCAATGGTTCTATCACTGATAGTACAGATGTTGGAAGTTGGCATAGGGCTGCAAGACTTAAAGGTTTACAGGAGTCAGCTTCTTGGAAGTTGTGGAAAAAACTTGCAAAAAAACATGAAATTTTTGGCAATCCTGATCCTTTTTGTGATGATATAGATCTGCAAAAATGGTATTCATTTACGGTAACGCTTAAAGATACGACATTTCATGATTATATGCAAGAGTTTAGTGGTAATGTTGATGGAACAGGTGGGCTTGTTACCTTGAGTGATTCAAACTGGCTCATGTCCATAGTTATCGCTCATCAGCCACATTTTCCAAATCAGCCTGATGATGTTAAAATATTTTGGGGTTATGGACTTTATCCGGATCGCAAAGGAAACTATGTAGATAAAACAATGGCAGAGTGCAGCGGAGAGGAGATTGTGGAGGAGTTATTTGCTCATTTGAGAGTCCAAAAGCTGATGCAACCTGTTTTAGCAGCACAAAAGATTAACTGTCTTCCTGTCTCGATGCCATTTATTGACTCTTTGTTTATGCCAAGAAAAAAAGGGGACAGACCCGATGTTATACCAAAAGGTGCAACGAATTTTGCTTTTTTAGGTCAATTTGCTGAAGTTGAGAACGATTGTGTATTTACTGTAGAGTACTCTGTAAGAACTGCTCAAATGGCAGTATATGGCTTGTTTGAAACAGATAAGAAGGTACTTCCCGTTTATGATTCCATTCATAATCCAAAATATATAATCGCAGCTATGAAAGCTTTTAGCAGATAAAAAAAGCCCCATACCCATTTAAAGGGGTATGGGGCTTACAAAGATGAAGTAGATACCTATTCGATCTCTGCGTCAATGACGTCATCGTCATCTTTTTTCTTTTTGGTGTCAGCTGCTGCAGCCTCACCACCTTGCTCTTGTTTGTACATCTGCTCTGCCATTTTATGACTAGCTTCTGTAAGCGCTTTGACTTTCTCTTCAATCTGCTCTTTTGTTGCAGCCTCATCTTTGAGAACCTCTTTAAGATCATTGATAGCTGCTTCAATTTTAGCTTTTTCATCAGCTTCAATTTTGTCACCCATCTCAGTTAAAGATTTTTCAGTTTGAGCTATAAGAGCATCAGCCTGGTTTTTAAGCTCAACTAACTCTTTTCTTTTTGCATCTTCAGCTTTATGAGCTTCTGCATCTTGAACCATTTTTTCGATCTCTTCTTCACTGAGTCCGGAAGTTCCTGTGATCGTAATTTTTTGCTCTTTACCTGTACCTTTATCCATCGCACTAACAGTTAAGATACCATTTGCATCGATATCAAATGTTACCTCAATTTGAGGAACACCGCGTGGTGCAGCAGGGATATCAGTCAATTCAAACAGACCTAAAGACTTGTTATCTTTAGCAAACTCTCTCTCCCCTTGAACAACAGAGATAGAAACAGCCGGTTGGTTGTCCTCTGCTGTAGAGAAGATTTGAGATTTTTTTACAGGAATCGTTGTACCTTTTTCGATGATCTTTGTCGCAACACCACCTAAGGTTTCAATACCAAGAGATAACGGAGTTACATCAAGTAAAAGAACATCTTTTACATCTCCACGTAAAACACCACCTTGGATAGCAGCACCGGCAGCAACAACTTCATCCGGGTTTACACCTTTGTTAAGGTCTTTGCCTCCAAAGAAGTTAGAAACTTTCTCTTGTACCAGTGGAACACGAGTAGATCCACCAACCATGATGATCTCTTTGATCTCATTGTTATCAAGGTCAGCATCTTTCATAGCTACTTTAATATGCTCAATAGTCTCATCTACAAGCGTATCGATCATACCCTCAAATTTTGCACGAGTCAGTTTTACAACCAAGTGTTGAGGTCCTGCATCTGTCATAGTGATAAACGGTAGGTTGATCTCAGTCTCTGTTGAACTTGAAAGCTCTTTTTTTGCATTTTCAGCAGCGTCTTTGAGACGTTGAAGAGCCATTTTGTCATTTTTAAGATCAATACCGTGCGTTGATTTGAACTCATCATTTAAGAAGTCAACAATTTTGTTGTCAAAATCATCACCACCTAAAAAAGCGTTACCATCAGTACTTAGTACTTCAAAAGTACCATCAGAGATCTCTAGTGTTGTAACGTCAAATGTACCACCACCAAGGTCATAAACAAGTACATTTTCTTCACTCTTAGAATCAAGTCCGTATGCCAATGCAGAGGCAGTCGGCTCGTTGATGATACGAAGGACATTAAGACCTGCGATTGTACCGGCATCTTTCGTTGCTTTTCTTTGTGCATCATTGAAGTACGCAGGAACTGTAATAACAGCGTCAGTTACAGTACTTCCAAGATAGCTCTCAGCATCCTCTTTCAGTTTTGTAAGGATCTTTGCAGAGATCTCTTGAGGTGTGTAGATCTTCCCTGCAACATCAACAGCAGCCATACCATCTTTATCAACAATCTTGTATGTTACTTTATCGTGAGCCTCTTTTGCTTTTTCCTCATTCATCATAAGACCCATAATTCTCTTGATAGAAGAGATTGTTTTTTCAGGGTTTGTGATCGCTTGACGTTTTGCAGGGTCACCTACTAGAACCTCACCCTTATCTGTAAATGCTACAACTGAAGGCGTTGTGTTTTTACCCTCTGCATTTGGGATTACTTTTGCTTCACCACCTTCGTAAACCGCCACACATGAATTTGTTGTTCCTAAATCTATACCAATAACTTTGCTCATTTTTTCTTCCTTAATGTAAATTTTTTATATTATTTTTTAAAACAGTGAAAGTCTACACTGTTTTAGAATTTATTTGTGCCCCTTAGGTAGCACGCCTTTGTTAGTTTGCTACAACTACCATTGCTTCACGCAAAGGTCTCTCTTTGTACTTGTATCCGGTTTGAAAAGTTTGGACGATCTGTCCGCTCTCAACTTCATCGCTGTCAACACTTTGAACCGCATTGTGAATATTTGGATCAAACGCTTCATCATGAGGAACCATTTGTACTCCGTGTTTCTCTAAAGCCGTAGTAAACTGCTTGAGTGTTAACTCGATACCCTCTTTGAGCTTTTCAATAAGCTCTGCAGGTTCAGCATCACTTTGCGCAGAGTTCATAGCAGCTTGAAGTGAATCCATAACAGGGATCATATCTCTTGCAAATTTTTCATTTGCATACTCTACTGCTGTATATTTTTCACGTTCGAGTCTTTTTTTGATATTGTCAAAATCAGCATGAACACGCGCATACTTATCTTTTAGTTGTGTTAACTCTGTTTGTAAAAGGTTAAATTCATTTTCAACAGCTTCCGCTTCCGCTTCCGCCTCATCAGAGTTAAGCTCTTTTACTTCTGTGTTTTGTTCTTCATTTTGAAGATTTTCATTGTTTAATTCTTCTTTAGACATAATAGTTTGTAAACTCCTTTTTTCAAAAAGATAACACTATTATACATATTGAGTGTAACAATGTCAAGTGTCTATTGCGTATTTTAGTTTAGATAAGTTGAGTCAAACTATATCAAGTGTAGTTATTCCCCAAAATATTGAGCTTTCAAGGCGCTTCCTCTATTAAAAAACAATTTAATGAAAATTGCAGTACCATTATAAATACAAAAATATTGGAGCATTGATGAAATTTTTAGCTTGGATTGTGGGTATTTTGGCAGTGATTGTTGTAGGGGTATATACTCTTTTATTTACCTCTTTTGGAAACAAACTTTTAAAACCTGTGATTGAGTCTGAGATCCAAAGACAAACACTGCTTGCATCAAAACTTGAAGTTTTTAACTTAAGTATGAGTGACTTTGAGATTATTTTGGATCTTAATGCAAACAACATCATCATAGTAAAAGGAAACTATTCTTTATTTTCTCAATCCTTTAACATAGCATACAGAGTAAAACTTGATGAGCTCCATACCCTGCAAACGCTTACATCGGCACATCTTCAAGGTGCTTTTTTTACAGAGGGGAAAGTTGTCGGGGATATGAAGTTTTTGGAAGTTGACGGCACAAGTGATCTGGCAAAAAGTGAAACACTCTACCACGTTGAAGTGAAAGATTTTACTCCAACATCTATTATTGCAAAGGTGGATGGTGCTTCTTTATCTTCTTTGCTTTATATGGCTTCACAAAAACAGTATGCAAGTGCGGATATAGATCTGGATATTAACTTTAAGAGTATCAAGCAACATGCTTTAGACGGTGATGTGAAACTTTTGAGTAAAAATGGCAAGATAGATACGCATGTTATGAAGCAGGATTTTAATATTACTCTTCCAAAAACTTTATTCAACATAAATTTTGATGCACAACTCAAAGGTGATGATGTAGCATACACTTCCAAGCTTGTATCAAACCTCGCCAAAGTTTCGTCAGCCGGTACGCTTACTCCAACGCCACTCAAGATGGATATAAGTTATAAGGTCAATATGAAAGAGCTGGCACTTCTTAAACCGATGATCGGTGCAGATATCCGAGGTCGTTTTAGTATGAGTGGCGATGTGAAAGGTTCCAAAGAGAAACTTAGAGTGAGCGGAGTAAGTGATGTTGGAGCATCTGATACCTCTTTTACGCTCACACTTAAAGAGTTTATACCAAAATCGCTTCACGCAAAGGTAAAAGATCTTCATCTGCAAAAAGTTCTTTATATGTTAAAACAGCCTCACTATAGTGATGGAATGTTTTCTATGCAAGCAGATATCAATGATTTAAGTACTGCAAGTTTAGACGGCGTTGTCAAAACTACTATCCGTGAAGGTGTTTTAGATAATGTTTACCTGAGTAAAGCTTATGAGTTTGAGAGTCTTATGCCCCACACCAAGTACAAGCTAGAGAGTGTAAGTACACTAGAGGGCTCTGAGGTGAAAACAAAACTTACCCTTGATTCAACACTTGCGAAGCTGGATCTCAAGGAGGCTGTGTTTGATATTGGTGATGCTTCACTCAGAAGTGATTATAAAGTGAATGTTGCAAGTTTGAATAAACTCTTTTTTATCACTCAAAGAAAGCTGCGAGGCGGCATAGAAGTGGAGGGTGAGGTGAAAAAAGCAAAAGATTTGGATGTCACTATCTCCTCCCATATAGCAGGAGGAAAAGTAGATGCCAAGCTTCATAATGATGATTTTGTGGCAAATATGAAATCCTTGCAAACTTTGGATATTTTACATATCTTGATCTATCCGGAGATATTTCGCTCAAAACTTGATGGTACACTCACTTATAATCTTGCAGATGCAAAGGGTAATGTAAAAGCCAAGCTTTTTGATGGAAGCTTTCAAAAGAATGAGATGCTTCATTTGGTCAAAAAATATACAAAAGTTGATCTGTATGTAGAGAAGTTCAGCGGTGATTTAAATGCAAAGATCAACAAAGAGAAAATTGTCGCTTCACTTGATCTAAAGTCTAACAAGTCAGCTATAAAGAGTAAAAATACAAAGCTCAATACATTGACAAAAAAGATAGATTCAAAACTAACTATCATAGCCAATACCTATCCTCTTACTATAGGTTTGAAGGGAGCTGTTTCCTCTCCTAAAATATCGGTAGATGCAAAAGAGCTTATAAAGTCAAAAACGGGTAAAGCAATAGAAAAAGAGCTTGGAAAACTTTTTAAAGGTTTATTTTAAAGAAGCATCAGCCAAGGTTAAACAACATAAAACCTCTTTATCATTCTTTTGCATGACTCTGAGAGCTTCGTTGAGCGTTGAGCCCGTTGTGATGATATCATCAACTAAGATAAGTGTACTTTCATGAAAGTTTTTGAGTGTAAATTCTCTTGGATTTTTTGCTCGAAAACCTTTGCTTCTACCAGAATATGACACTTTGTTTTTTGCTCGCAGTGTGTTATATCGAGGAGTTATGCTTTGTATTTGCAGATACCTGGTGAGTATCGCTGTATGTGAGTAGCCATGCTCGGTAGTATCATCAATGGGTATGGCAGCAACTACTTCTTGATAGTTGAAATTTTTGGCAAATATTTCAAAAGAATTTTTCGCAAGAATAGTATATATGTAATAACCAAGATCAGTATGTTTTGCATGTAAGAG
>JALUKO010000268.1 GCA_027056525.1 Helicobacteraceae bacterium
GATGCATATTCTCAAAATATGGGAATCATAGAGCTCTCAAAAATCGTTTTTTCAAAAGATATACTTAACGGTTTTGAAGATAGTTTACTTTGGGAAAAAATAAAAAAAAATGAGCGTTTTGTAAATCCCAAAGATGTTTAATTGAGGATGATTTTCTTATGCGTTATATTGTAGTACTTTTGTTATTGATGATAACATTGAGTGCTAATGATCTGTATAAAAAACTCTCTAGCAAACAAGAGAGTTTTACACAAACAGCTATAGATACACGTTTTCGCATTACATTTGAAAATATCCCTTTGGCAAACTCCAAAGATATGGGAGTTCTTGGAACTCATTACGATATTTTTCCTATACACAACAACCCTCTTTATCTAAGTTTTGGTTTTTATAATGCAATGACGGGGGAAGATGGCGGTTTTTTTACTTTTGGTTATACGCTGGGCGTTGATTATGAGGTTTATAAAAATCTTTTCTTTGATGGAGGTGTTTATGTTGGTGGAGGTTCAGGTAAATACATAGGTTTTGATAATGGCGGACTGATGGTTCGCTCACACTTTGGTCTCTCCTATGAGTTTGCCAGTACACAACTGACATTTGGACTCTCAAGAACATCTTTTCCCCATACAACAACAAATAAAGAGTATGAAAATGACATACACCCCTTTTTCGCACTTCACATAGATGATCAGGTTTGGAAAGGTTACACAACAGCTAAGCATGGTGTTGAAAAGAACTTTAATGGTTTCTTTCGCAATATCCGTATAACTCCTGTAGTTGTTTACTATGATATAGATGAGAAGAAAACGAAGAGAGTAGACCTCTACAGCGGTGATGATTTGTATCAAGAAAATTTTCCAATGCTGGGTATTGCGCTTGAGAGGTTTGTAAACAAGGAGGTATTTGTCTCCATGGAAGCATATGGTGCACTTGGTTCTGCTGCCGGATATGCTGCCATCGAAGCAGGTCTTGGGTATGAGCTTGCGTTGAGCAGATCATTTGCCTGGGAAAGTAAAATGGTGATAGGTTCAGCAGGTGATGGCAGAATAGACACGGCAGGTGGTTTTGTTGTGCAACCTATGACAGGTTTGCGTTACAAGATATCATCCTCTTATTCTCTCAAGACGCTTGTAGGCAGAACCTATGCTCCGGGAGGAAAGTTCTCAGCAACTACATATGAGGTGGGGCTCTCGTTTGATGCACTGCAAGCGAAACCAAAAGCGGGTGTTTACAGTTTTTCAAAGAGCCGTTTTTCCAACTTGAAATGGACGATGTCCCCAAGTTACAAGTATTATATTCCATATGATTCAACGCACAAGGGAGAGAGTCAAGATTCTTCACAAGAGATAGGTCTGATTGGGATCATGATAGGAGTTGATCTAAATGATTATATACGCTTATTAGGTACGACTCACTGGGCAGCTACAGGAAATGTGGGCTCATATGCAGAGGGACTTTTTGGATTGAAGCTTTCAACTCCTGCATTTTCATCTCTAGGGCTCAAAGCTGTAGTGCAAGCTGAAGCAGGAGCGGGAGCCGGCGGAAGCATCAACACCTCTTCTGGTGGCTATGTTACACAGTTCTTAGGAGGTTTGGAAGTGCCTATATTTGGGCATAGCACTCTTGGATTTTATGGGGGAGATATGCAAACAAGTGATGGAAGGTTTAAGGCAAGAACATTCATGGCCTCTCTCAATATAGGGATGAACTTCTTGCATAAAAAACGGGAGTAAATTTATTTGCTTATGAGACTCATCTGCTCTTTGCTTGTAAATGAAAAGCGTGTGGGTATCACTTTTACGGTGTGCTCTTTTGCTAAAAAATCACACGTCTCATCTACCATGATATAAGCATTGGAAGTCGCAAGTGGTGAGACCATTCCCGGTGCAAACTTACTACAAGGCTGAAAGCTTTGACCATCAAAGTAGCCAGGAACAAGTGTTCTTCTTCCTTTTTTAAGTTTGAGATCACTCTTTATTTTCGCATAGATAGCACAGAGATATTTTTCATCTTCTCCACTTAGAGCCAAAATAATGCTTTGTGCAAAAAGCTCAAAGTTTAAAGCTGCTGCAAGGGGATTTCCCGGAAGATTTAAAACAAAGGTACTTCCAATTCGCCCAAATGTTGTGGGTTTTCCAGGCTTTATCTGTACTTTGTCAAACATTGTTTGCATATCAAAAGCCCCAAACGCCTCTTTTGTAAAGTCAGCATCACCAACGCTTACGCCACCTGAGGTGATAATAAGGTCACTGTCAAGAGCACTTTTTATATGATCTTTTATATCTTCGAGTGTATCTGTCGCGGTACCGATAAAGTCTATCTCACAGCCAAGCTCCTGAGCCCTTGCAAAAAAGGTAGGTGTGTTTGTGTTGTAGAGTTGATGGGCAGCGACCTGCTCATAGTGCATCTTAAGTTCACTTCCAGAAGCAAACAGTGCAATACGCGGTTTTT
>JALUKO010000269.1 GCA_027056525.1 Helicobacteraceae bacterium
TGATTAAACTCTTGTATCCATAACCAAAAATCTGCTGTTAATTTTGTAAGGTTCTTTTTAGTAAGAAGCCCGGAATCCAAAGAATATATAGGTCCTCTCGCGATAACGAAAGAAGGATTTAACTGATACATATTTCTAAGTAAGGCGGCATTAATAGCGTACTCAACAATAGTCATATCCTTCATAAAAATCTCACAAAAGTATAACTCTCCGGGATTATCTTTTAATTCTTTAATTGATACAGGGGCAAATAAACCCCTAGATTCTTTTGCTTTTGTATCTAGCCTCTGCACCTTTGAATTCATTGTAAGCATATATGATGAAAAAATAGATTCATGTTCATAATCTATTAGAAGATCATCCATATGCTCGAATTCAACCAAGTTTTTAACATAAGCATATTTGAAGTCATCACGAGCTTGTTGCGAGTGAAGAGCCAATGCTATTAAACTATCTCCATCATAATCCTCATTTGTAAAACGAGAAATTAGATTCGATCTTTCCATTACCTGGTTTGAACCGATTATCATTAATCCTCCTCGGCGTCTATAAGCGCCTTATGTAGTTCCTGCATCGAAATTGAACCTTGATTGATTAGTCTGATTTCTAGCGGAATTATTAAATTATAACTCCAACTCAATTCTTTAATTCTAAGAACCAAATTATCTATATGGTTTTTAAAATTATTTTTTCCATCTTTAACCTCTTCAAGTGTATATAAATAATCCAAATATTCACAGAAGAATTTTGATCCATTGATGTTGAAATTTGCAGGTACTGTTGAGTACTCTACTTCTTTCGAATAATTTCCAAATGTTTGTCCTGGTCCCAAAAGAAAATGACCAAGTTCTGCTGGGCTAATGCCAGCAAAGAAAGGTATACGCATAGCTGGCAATTCAACACCAGCTTCTGAATACTCTTCTAAATAATTTACAAACGATTCGATGTTAGTATATATTTCTTCCGGCTCGAAATTTATATACTTTACAGAATCTTCTATATGTATTTTAATAATATAATCAGTTATCATTTCGAAATAAATATCCTCATTTGATAACTGATTTTGAATTTCTTTTATGATATCCATTTATAACTGCTGCAATGTATTAACATAAATTTCATCTATGATTTTTAAAGATGATTCTGTTTTATCCCAACTATCCGGAAGCTTATCAATTAAAGCTTTGGTTGGTGTAGCATTATATAAATAGTAATCATTATTCTGATCAAAATTTGGCAAGCCTCTAGTAAGTTTGGCCATCTCGACACCATCAATATATAGATAATTTAATGGAGAGTTATTTGAGCTGGCTCCAATAGAAACCCGCTCACCACTTACCCCAAATGTCTTTCCATTTCTAAATTTAAATGAAACATTAAAGTGCATCATCTTCCTCCATATCATATTCTTTTCCAAAGAATTCACTTATTTGAAGAAGACCTTCTTCTTCGGTTGTCAATTCAAAATCATTTTCAACAGTTGGAGATATAACATCATCATCGCTGTAAACATTAGCTAGTTTATATCCCGCGGTATTGTATCTCCATAAAACTGGTTGTCTTTCACAAATTACCTTAAAGCCTTCCATATGTTCTTTTAAAAACTCTATAAAATCTTCGTCTCTAATATTGATCTGAAAATCATTAGTAAACGATTTATAGATGTATTGTACGAAATCTATAATGGTATAATTCTGGTCATTAATAGCATCATTCTCATACTTAGTATATAAATAATATAAAAGTTCCGGTAAAAATATTTTCTTAACCGCTTCTTGATGCATTCCTATCTGATAAGGACGAAGTGCTGGGTTTGGTATAATAACAGCCCTTTGGCTGAATTCAACAGTTTTACCTGTTAAAGCCTCTCTTATATAACTTTCCTTTTTTTGGAAGTTAAACTCGAGAATAGTATCATAAATTTCATCGACTAATGATTGATATTTATAAACAGTGTACCCAAAGTATTCAGGGTTTGCCTTAAATAATTGATCTGAAACAGATGAATTTTTCATTCTATTTTTTAGTATTTGAGTATAACATTTCGTGATAGGATGGGGTAGAATCTTGGTTGGGGATATTTTAATAATCTGTCTTGAATTCGGTGGAATTACAAGAACATAATCCATAAATATAAATTCTAAAAAATCCGGATCAATTACAAAAGTTTCAACGTGTTCTTTATACTCAGGCATTGCCCTGATTAAATCAAACATTTCTTTTAAATCAACAACATCTGATACAGGCATCTCTATTCTTTTTTCGGTCGCTTTCATTTTGCTCTCTTTGAGCAATTTATGTTTTTCGAGACTAAAATAATAAGGAAATTCTTTATTTGCTTGGTAGTCTCTTTTTAATAATAAACTTTTAATAGCATTCTGCCCAAATATCTGTTGAAGTATATTTTTAAAGATTGGGTTAACGACGTATATCCCTTCTGGG
>JALUKO010000270.1 GCA_027056525.1 Helicobacteraceae bacterium
AATACTCAAAATAAACTTGATACACTATTAAACGATTATGAAGAGAGATTGGCACAATTATAAAATCTTAACTGCTATGGTATTGGAAGTAGAATGAAGAAAAAGAGTATAAAAAAGATCACCCTCTTAAACCTCACGCAGGTGTTTTTGCTCGCTATGCTTATTATTATTGCTGTGATTGTATTGAGTTATCGCAGTTTTTTTCAGTATGTTGTTGAGAACAGAGTACTTTCAGTATCAGAGATCATCCAAGCAGGGCTTACCTCCCATATGAAAGCCGGCATGATGGATAAGAGAGATTATTTCTTAGAGGAGATAGCTTCTGTACATGATATAAAGTCCATCAAGATTATACGTGCAGATGCAGTTATGGAGCAGTTTGGCAAATCGGGTAAATTTGAGCAGCCGCTAGATAAGAATCTGCGTACAATACTTCAAGAAAAAAAAGTGCATATCAACTGGAATGATTTTGATTCCAAAGTCGAAGCAGTAGTACCATATATAGCAAACTCCAAGGGATTTTTAAATTGTTTAGAGTGTCATCATGTTCGCGATGGTGATGTGCTTGGTGCGGTGAGTATCACCATAGACACCTCAGTGTATCAAAGTATGGTCTTAAAAAACAGTTACCTGATTGTCGGTGTTTTACTGCTGTTTGCTTTAGTTGTGATTTTAAATATGTCCCATGTTATAGAACGTTATATTCGAAAGCCTCTCTCCAATATCATTGAAGATGGAGAGATGGCTTATCAGGAACATAAAGAGGTTGATAGTGACAAGTATGAGAGTAAAGAGTTTTGTGATGTTGCTCAAAATGTCAATAAGTTCAATAAAAATATTTTAACTAAAGAGGAGCAGTTGCAGGAAAAAAATCTGCAACTGCAATATCTTAACGAAGAGATAGAACTCACTCTCAAAGAGACCATGCTTGCTATGGGTCAAATAGAAGAATTGCGCTCAGGTGAGACCAAACGACATACCAAGCGTGTAGCAGCTATTAGTATCCTTATAGCTAGAGCCTACGGAATGAGTGAAGAAGAGGTAAAACTGATAGAGCTGACATCACCACTGCATGACATAGGGAAGATTGGTATCGCGGATGCAATACTTAACAAACCGATGAAGCTCAGCGAAGAAGAGTTCACTCTGATGAAAACACATGCTTCTTTAGGGCATGACATACTCAAACATTCAAAGCGAAAGGTGCTTAGGATTGCAGCGACTATAGCATATGAGCATCATGAAAAGTATGATGGTACAGGTTATCCAAGAGGGCTTAAAGGGGAGGAGATAGATCTCTATGCCCGCATAGTGGCAGTCGTTGATGTTTTTGATGCATTGCTTTCAAAACGTGTATATAAACAGCAGTGGTCACTTGATGATGTTGTAGCGTTTCTTACAAAAGAAAGAGGCAAGCATTTTGATCCGAGGATTGTCGATATTGTGCTTGAAAATATTGATGAATGCGCGAAAATAGTTTCGGAACTTTCAGAAGAGAATATCTAAATAAGCTGATTTTTTATGAACTCCATATAGTGTCCCTCTTCATACTCTAACTCTTTATGTGTTCCGTGTTGTACAATTTTGCCCTCATCAAGGACATAGATCATATCGGCGTTTTTAACGGTACTGAGTCTGTGTGCTATAGTGATGACGGTTTTATTTTCAAGGATAGGAAGTAGGGCGGTATATAGCTTTGCTTCTGTATGAACATCAAGTGCCGATGTGGACTCATCAAAGATAACGACAGCAGGATCGGCTATGATCATTCTTGCAATACTGAGTCGTTGTCGTTGACCGCCGGAGAGACGAATGCCGTGACGCCCTACAATTGTGTCAAGTCCATCTTTCATCCCTTGCACGGTATCGTGAAGCTGTGCGACCTGTAGTGCTTTGTGTATCTGCTCATCGCTGATATTTTCATCACCCATAGTGATGTTAAAACGCAGTGTAGAGTTAAATAAAATCGGCATCTGTAGAACTAAAAAGATCTTTTCCCGTAAAGAGTGTTTGTCAAGATCTTCTATGTTTATCTCGTTGTATCGGAGTGTACCGCTGCTCTTTTCATAAAACCCTGAGATCACCTGTGCCAAAGTTGTTTTACCACTGCCGCTTGCACCGATAAGTGCTATCTTACAACCTGCTTCTATCTTCAAAGAGATATCTTTGAGTATCTCTTTTTCGGGTGTATATGAGAAGTGAAGATGCTCAAGCTCAATGGTGATTCTTTTTTGTAAAAGTTTTTTTGTGCCGCTATTTTCTGTTTTAAGCCTTAGAACCTTGTTAAGTCTTTTGATTGCTGCGGTTGCCGATGAGTAGCTGTACTGCATGGAGAGGATATCTTGTACCGGTGTCATTATAAACCATATATACCCAAACATTGCGAACATCATACCGATACTCAGATCACTGTAAGCAACAAGCAGCAGC
>JALUKO010000271.1 GCA_027056525.1 Helicobacteraceae bacterium
CCTCCGAGACTATGATCGTAATATACCTCAATTTTGTTTACGATTCTTTCTGCGACAAACTCATCTTCAGGTGCGTAGAGTACGGTAAATACAACAGGTTTCTTATCATGCCTGGCTGCAATTCCCTCTTCGAGCATCAAAAGTTTGGGATATATCCTGCTTTGTGCATCAAGAAGCAGTTCGTTGTAGGTGTATCCCCAAACCGTCTGCAAAAAAATCAGCAAAAGAGCGATATACCGCATTTAAAACGCCTTTGTCAATGTAAGCATTACCGTACGGCCCTCCTGGGTAAAGTCGTCATCATAGTTGTATGGAGGAGACGGGTATTTGACTGTAGCATCGAAAACATTCTTTGCCGAAAGCTGGATACGAAAACCGGAACGCCTATCATGATATCCGGCAGAAATATCCATTGTAGTATAAGAATCCAGTTTGGAACGATAATCGTACCAGACACGCTCTTTGCTGCCTACATACTTACCTACTATACCTACAGAGATCTTATCGGTAAACTGGTGCAGGTAATAGCTTTTCGCCATATGTCTCGCGGCATTGGCGATTGGGTATTTATGATCCTCTTTTCCGTAAGCGTATGAGTAGTTGGCATAAAACGTACCATGAAGGCCGATAGGTGTTTTAAGCTCCGCTTCCATACCATAGATGTTGGATGAGCCGCTGTTTCTGTATTGGTTCTCGGAGTTTATGTTATTAATCTGGTCGCTGTTATGCAGATAAAAAAGATTGAGCTGTAAAAAAGAGTCGACTGAAAACTTGTGTATATATGCCATCTCATAGGCATTGACAACTTCGGGTTTTAAATTTCTGTTTCCGACAATGGCATGATTGTTTATGGTATAGAGTTCTTGCCAAGAAGGCATACGACTAGAACGACTATAAATAATTTTATAAATATTGACGGGATCGTTTTTATATACAGCTACAATACGTGGATTATATTGAGTATTAATATGACTTACTTTTTCAATATTAATACCACATTGGAAGGACCATACGTCACTAAATCTATATCGGTCCTGTAAAAAAATCCGATAAGCATTACGTTTTGCTTTAGGGTCAAAGAATGGGTAGGTTTCAGAATAGTCTACCATTCCTATTCCTGTCAGTCTATTTGTAGTATTAGTTACAATTTTGTAAGTTTTTGATTGCTCTAAGTAATATCCAACATTGAAGACATGCTCTTTAAAACCACGATATTCAAAGGATGAGGTTTGATAAAAAGTTCGTTGCCTTGCTTCCAGATCCCCATAAAATCCATTTGGATATGTCACCCCCCCACCTGCATCAAAACCATCTGGTAAAAATTTTGATGAGCTTTTGAATGCACTATCATTCCACCCTCCTTTGACCACAAAATGATAAGAGTTTAATATCTTATCGTAAGCTATTTGTAGATAACTACCTGGGAACTTTGCAAAATTATTTTTTGGTGGTAGCGCACCGTTAATGCCATAGGCACTTCCTCGTTCATCATATAATGTCCTGCCAATAATTCTAAAGTCTTTATAGCGAAATTGCAAACCTACGGCATAGTTTTTCATCCACAACGGGACATTGCCTGATTTGGAAAGAGGAATATTTGTTGTGCCGTAAACTCCAGTTGAAAGTGCATCATTGCCTGCCGGTAGAGATTTATCATTTTTTTGAAAATATATATCACTAAACATAAAAAAATCATCTTTTTTATAACGGTAAGTAAATCCTGCCATTCTATAAAGATAACTCCCACGTTTAAATAAAACCTTATTACTTTTATCCTCACCTTTAAAATGCTCGGCATATGTAATAACCCTTATAGAACCTGCATAAGCATTTACTCCATCACTCACACTACCAGGGCCTCTTGTAACCTCTATACGCTTTATCATTTCTATCGGCATAGATAAATAAGAGCCATAGCTATCAAAAAATAAATTATTTACCTCAATTCCATCTATAAAAAGCTTGCTTTGGCCATATGCAAATGGATTAGAACCACGAAAAATAGCTCTCTTATTATCCATATTATTAGTTGCAATATCCACCCCAGGAACCAATTCAAGAGCTTCTTGAAGATTATTTACACCTATAGATTCAAGCTCACTTCCATTGAATACAGAAACAATATAAGGCTGAAATGTTTCATTCATTTTGACACTCTCAGCAACTTGTCCAAGTTTAGACATTTCCGCCACAAGTTTTTCAACCACATCTTCAGACTTTTCAGTTGAAAAGGACTTCAAAGCCAATAAAAGTAGTATTATTATTGCTCTATTCATTTTCTAATCCATATTTTTTACATAATTCTTTATTAGCCTCTATAAGTTTTTTAGTTGACAACTTACAAGGATACCTTATCCTACCACGATGTTTTTGAGGTTTTCCTATAATTTCATATGGCATATCCATCATACATAATAATCTATAAA
>JALUKO010000272.1 GCA_027056525.1 Helicobacteraceae bacterium
ACTCATAACAGTACTCGAGAGTATTTTAAATAACTATAAAAGTGATGATTTTCATATATATGATGCAGGAAGTCCAATAGTTACAACTAAACTACAAACTACATTAATGTCTGATATGTCAAAATTTATACTACTTCTTATCCTAATCATAGCTATAGTTCTTTTTTTAACCTTTAAACGCATAAGTGGTGTTATAATCCCTCTTCTTATTGTTATATCAACCCTACTCTCAACCATGGGTTCTATGGCACTTTTTGGTTATCCTATAACCTCAATGACACAAATTCTTCCCTCCTTAGTATTAGCAGTTGCTATTGGGGATAGCATCCATATACTAGCAATATTTTTTAATAAGTTTGATGAGAGTGGAGATAAAAATCATTCTATCGCCTATGCTATAGGACATTCAGGACTTGCTGTATTTATGACATCTGTTACTACTGCTGCTTCACTAGCTTCATTTGCCATTTCAGATATTGCACCAGTTACAGCACTTGGTATATTTTCAGCAACTGGTATATTTTTAGCACTTATTCTTACTATAATATTTATACCAATAGCCCTATCATTAATTCCACTTAAACCAAAAGTTCACCTAAGAAAAAATTATCTTGATGCTATTATGCTAAATATAGCAAATTTTTCTATCAACCATTATAAAACAATAATAAGCTCTTCAGTAGCAGTTATCATAATATCATTAATCTTAGCATCACAAATACAGTTTTCCCACAATCCACTCCATTGGTTCAAAAAAGAAAATATTGTAAGAATAAATACAGAAGTAATTGATAAAGAGATGCGTGGTTCTATAAGTATAGAGGTTGTACTTGATACTCGCATTAAAAATGGCATATATAATCCTACATTTTTAAATACCATAGAAGAAGTCACTAAAGAGATATATAAATATAAGGGTGAAAACTATTTTATAGGTAAGATACTAAGCATAAATGATCTCTTAAAAGAGATAAATATGGCTTTAAATAAAAATAGAAAAAGTTTTTATATCATCCCTCAAAATAAAGAGCTTATTGCAGAAGAATTTTTACTATTTGAAAATAGTGGTAATGGTAACTTAAAGGATATAGTTGATTCAGAGTTTAGTAAAACTCATCTTAGCATCAAAGTACCATGGGTTAATTCTATAGAATATGTAGATATGATAAACAAACTTAAAAATCTTCTTGATACTGAGTTCAAAGGTATGGCAAAAGTTTTAGTTACAGGAACTCTTCCCATTTTATCTACAACTATCACTAAGTCCATAAAAAGTTCAATAGATAGCTATATAATTGCCTTTTGTGTTATAACTTTATTTATGATTATACTTATTGGAAATTTTAAGTTAGGACTACTCAGCATGATTCCAAATCTTACACCAATAATATTTGCTATTGCTTTTATGGTAATTTTTAAACTCCCACTAGATATGTTTACTATTCTCATAGGCACGATAGCTATAGGTATGGTTGTTGATGACACTATCCACTATATGCATAATTTTAAACGTTATTATATCATCCATAATGATGTAGATGAGGCTATACGTAAAACATTACATACTACTGGTCGTGCTATTTTCATAACTTCAATTGTTCTTAGTTCTGGCTTTTTAGTCTTTATATTTGCAAATATGACAAACTTGTTTAACTTTGGATTGATTACTGGAGTTACAGCTATGGTAGCTATGGCAACTAACCTTATCCTCACTGGTGCATTAATGAAATTTTTCATTAAAAGTCATGTAGATGTTTAAAAGTTTTAACAGATACCTTTTTTTATATAACGCTTATACATACTTGCATTACCGCTAACTCCACCACTATGAATATATAAAACTCTACCCTTTGTTTGTTCCAATATAGCCTCCCACATACCTGGAGCGTATAATAAGTCAAACTCTATTCCAGCATCTATAGTCTTTTTATATATCTTATAAAACTCTTTATATGGTTTTGCAAAATGATACTTTTTTTTTGTTTTTAATATAAAAAGATTTTTAGGAAGTTTATCTACTAAAGAAAGCATTTGTAATTTCAGATACTCTTCATCACCCACACATGGAACTGTATATATTTTATATTCACTAAGAGTTAAGGCCAAGAAAAGAGCTGTAGTACCCGTTCCAGATGGTGTACACAAAGCCATAACATCGGGATTTTGTTCTCTTATCTCTGATGCTAAGACCTCTACCCCAGCCTTTGCTTCACTTACAGCTCCACCTTGATCAATAATAAATGTTTTTTCATCTAAATTTAAATTATTTATATCATGAATTTTTAACATACAAATAGATGATAGAGCTTTTAAAAAACTTGAAGAATTAGAAGAGAATTTGTCTAAAGAGGTAATAGGGCAAGATGAAGCTGTAAGAAAGGTGGTTAGCGCAGTTAAAAAAGCGCGTCTTGGAGTTTCAGACCCAA
>JALUKO010000273.1 GCA_027056525.1 Helicobacteraceae bacterium
TACCTGTATAGGAATGAAGGCTATAACCCTTAAACACCTCTACGAGTCGTTGAGGGACATGAAGTACCGGGTGGAGGTTCCGGGGGAGATAGCCAGTAAGGCCAGAAAAGCCATAGAGAGGATGCTTGAGCTCAGCTGAGTTTTATTTTAACACTTGTCTTTAACCTCTTAATGGAAGTTATCTTGCTGGTTAGTGTCTGTATCTCTTGCTATCTCCAGGACTAACCTTAGGTAAGGAAGATACGTTTTGGGTAACAATGTCATTGGGCCCCATATAACACAGACGAACGCCAATCATAAGGGAATACTCCACCAACCGATTAAGCCAGAACAGCAAGGAACAGTGGCGCCAGAGTTAGAAACACTTTACCCTTGAGTTCGATAGGTAAATTGAAGAAAGAAATTCCAAGTATTGCCGTTGATACAAGAAACGAGAAATGGAGAGGATACACTTTCTCTTCATCCTAACCACGTCCTTGGAACTGTCTGGAGTGAGTTGCAGTGAAAACCCCAGCAGCAAATTCAATACCCCTTACTTTCATATCTTCCCGGTGGTTTTATGAGTATCATGGCTGAAACATATGCCTCTTTCCAAAATACAGATGATCAATGTCCTCCGCATTTTCGTCTCACCCAGGAAGTTTAATCCCTGTTAATCCAAATTGTAACGAGAAACATCTTTAAGAAAAACACCGTGGAGCCAGATATCAATGAAAGATTGAAGATACTGCCTATACTAGAATATGCCACAAAGAGACTGAAAAGCTGTCTGGATCTCCCCCTAGCGCCAGAGAGTGGGGTAGTTACTATTCCAATGTTGTAGCTTATCCATTATCTCAACCATCACTTAAATTGCTAATCCTTGATGGCATGATTTTGTTTTAATTCCTATGGCCATCCCCAGAATGAGGGAAAGATAAAGGAGTAAGAGCACTACACCCGTCCACATTTTAGATCACCACTTCTTCAGTATTCCCCTTATGAACCCCTGAGCAATCTTAAAAATCTCCCATGCCGTCTTTGCACGTTGCCCTGCCTTCGCCGCGATTATCACTCCTTTTAATGCTTCACCAGAGGCAACGAACGAAGAGGGGAATACACAAGTCCAATAGTTCAAATTCCCCCTTTATTCGCCCCCAGGTTCTCCATTTTAAGTTCTATAAGACCTAAGATTACAAAATACCCCCCAGCTAAGCCTGGCAGTAATGACAATAGTGTTTTCATTGGCTCATTGGATTTAATGACAAGAACCCCCACAGCGATCCACTGGTAAGCCCAGAAATACCTAACCTCTCTCGTGGAGTAAGTGAGGTGTTTCCCGCCCCTTTCTTTTTTTCTTTTCGCCCAATAAAGAGGGAGTATAAACATTAACGACAACATCAAGAACACAACCATTATTCCCAGGGCTTTTTCCGGATCATGATAAACACCCGCAATTGCCCCTAATAGCCCCAGAAACAGGAGGAGAGAAGTTAAAATGGTAAGCCTCAGCTTAAAGTCATTCTCTGTGTGCTTGGACCAGAGAGCTATCGTTCCCCAGAGGGGAATGAACATAATATTTATCGCAAGCACATAAAGACCACTCTCAGGCCCTCTAACCTCTGTCATGATTAGAGAGGAGATAAGAAAGAGAAAAAGCCCTAAGAAGAGATTTTTCGCAATGGTCATCCTGATCACCTCTATGGTAACCCCAATATTTTGTACGTTACAACTCCAAAGATAAACCCTACTACAGCCCCAACTAAAGTCCCACCGCCTGGAACAGCTGAGCCAATAGCAGCTCCTGTTTCAGTACATTCGAGTATATACGCAGTTACAGCTCCAGCAGTGACTCCCACACTTACACTAACTGCAAAATGCTCTATAACTTTTTGTTTGTTGATCTCTATCTTCACATATTGAGTTGCTGTATAAGTCAGATCGAGTATGCCCTGCGAAGTTTTGACGTATGAATGGCCGTTGGAGTAGACTGTGAAGTTCACCTGCACTGGAACCTTAGCCCCTGCTAAGTCCTTCAGTTCCAATCCTGTTTCGATGAACCCACTCTGGGGCAAGACATCATGGAACTCAAGCTCAAATTCTCCAAGTCCCCCGGGAGGAACCGTGTGTGTTACTATCGTCTTAGTTGACTCGATGGTCAAATCCTTTGTACGCGGTGTCTTGAGTACGTGGGCATCCGTGTCAATGCGAGTTATGTTCCACTGAACGTTGGTAGGGTTGGTGAAGTACACATCACAAGACATGCCTAAGGTCAAATCTCCCTTATTTGCCGATAGTTCCAGATTATTGCACTCCATAAAAGCCTTGTGTACTTTTACAGGCCTAACCCCCACGTACGCCCATGCCATTGGTATGCCTCCTATTTTCAGGGTTAGAGTCGTGTTCTGAGTTATGGGGCCTATGGTCGCCATAATCCTTGAACATAAGCTAAACTGCACATGTTCTCTTCCCTTATGAGGTCTGATATCATTAGCCTTAAGAAAGTTTCTTATACGCAACGTATCCTGTCAAGATGACTCCAATAATGAACACGGCGGATAACAGGGGCTTAATCCCTTCGAGACACACGAGATAGAGAATTCCCGCAATTGAAAGCAACCACAGAAGGTTTGATTTTCCAGCCCTATTATCCTCCCAAAGCCAAAACCAAGTAACTTCATAAGCGCAGAGCATTAGGCCCGTTAAAACTGCCACAAAGATTAGCCCTTTTGCCCCATTACCGAGCATCCCCAAGTTGAGAAGGAAGAATGTAAAAGCTCCTATGATGTAACCGTCCCTTCCGGAACCGTTCTTGTATCCAGAGGTTGCAAGTTGTAGAATACTCATAGCAATTAAATTGAGGAAAGCAACCTGAAGGGCAGTTGAAAATCCCCAGAAGAAGCCAATGACTATGAAAAGTAAAAGAAGGGAAGATAGGACGGGAACCATCAAATGCTTGCACTTCATAATCAATCACCCCACCAATTCGCTAAAGTTTCCAGAGCTTTGTCTTTTCCATAGTAAAGAACAATTCCTAAGAAAACCCCGGCAGGGTTAAATTCAACTCCCTTAACTTTCACTTTGAACTCTGACGGAACCTTTAGTAGTGTCCATGCAGATATATAAGCCATTGCTCCGCTGAGTATGTAGTCCGCTGCAATCGTTTTAGCGTCCATTGTGATTTTAACGTAGTCTCTGACTGTGTCTGAGTAGTGGTACCATTTCCCATCACCAATACGGTAACCCAGTGTGTAGGTGAACGTGACTTCCGTGTAACTCCCATCCTTGCCCACGACTTCAGTGGCATCACTACCACTTATCGGCACGTACGAGCTAATTTCAAGGGGCAGTGAGAACGTTATATTCTTAGTCTCCTGAGAATCAATGCCAAATCTCTCTGGAGCTATACTCCACTTCCCAACACCAAGAGTGCCAAAAGTAACATCTCTCAGCTGGCCAAGAGAATAATTACCCTCGACAGCAATATCCTTAACAGACATCTTTGAACTGCTCGGGTTGTAAAGGTAAACCTGGCACGAGAGCGAAGCCCTGTAAGCACGATCCTTAAAATCAAAGTGGATATCATCGCACTCAAACCCCATCTGCTTCAATTCAGTCCCGTTCACTGGCTTTATGGTAATGGTTGCACTGTCGTTCTCTTCTTCTCCAGAAATCCGGGCAACGAGAGTGTACGTGTGGTTTCCAACACCGTAAACATCCCAACTGAAAGCATCAAGAGTGTAATTGCTAGCTCCTTCCGGAAGGTACTTGGAAATCCAGTCCCCGTCTTTGGGGTAAACAACCTTCCCACTCTCATTCACCACATGGAACTGAACGTTCAAAGCATCGTGCGCATAATTCCAACCCTTTACCGTGAACCACACTCTCCCACCACCATCAAGCTCCCTCGGAAAAACTTGTTTCTTGCGTATTGGCAGAAGCATTGTTTAATGACCTTAAATAGTAGCCCCTGAGAAGGTAAGTGTAGAGCGCCGCCCATAGAGCATCACTAAAATAAGCGCTAAGCTTGGGAGGATTATCAACCGCGAATCCGAGGTAGATAACGACGAAGGCGCTCACCAGAAACACCGGGAGAGGCATAGTGCCATTCTCGAGTATCCACCACACCTCCACACCCCAGAGAAAAAACAATGAGACTTGAACAACAAAAGAAAAATCGAAATACCAATAGTAAATATTAACAAAAGTCTCCCATAACAATAATAAAAGAGGAAGAGAAAGAAGCAATTTAAATGTAAAGTTTTTCACTGTAAAATTGCCCATTTAACATCACCCCCAGAAACCTTTCACAAACTCCCACAGTTTGTCTTTTGAATAAGCTACTGTGACTATAATCGCTATTATCTTTATTGCGTTTTCGCCGAAGTCTTTTAATCTCTGAATCCTCATATCACGGTCGGATTTTTCCTGGGCACTACCATGATAGAATAAAGTCGTGGAGGCTGTTAGGGCTTTGTCCTTAAGCAGGACATTGCCATTTTTATCGAAAACGTCCAGCCTAAGAGTGAGGTGGTATTCTGTGTCCCAGTAAATAGCACCAGCTTTAACTAAACTAAGCTCTTTCAGTTCCAGACTAATTTCATCCACAGGCATCATTCTCCCGATAACTCTTCTTTTGAATAGATCTCAATATTCTAACGGTCAGGTAGCTCCATAGCAATGTAATTAGTATTAAAACGAGTACATTTAGAATCACCGAGCACTGGCGTCCCCACAAGACGAAGGAGGTAATAACACCAAAAGCCACAATAGAGGCAACCCAGTCAGATATCGATACATCCAACCTGTTGGGAACGTCTACAAGAAACGAAAGAAGAACTATTAAAAATACAAACCATCCATAGACTATCCCAAGCTTTATTATCCCCCAGATATATTCAATTGGCGTAAACTTAGATTGGGGGAGTAACAAAAGCCCCGTGAGTAGAATGTTCAAAAGTAAAAATTCTGGAAGGGGAATGCTATCCATTGTTCTAAACACTTTCTTGCATATCCTTCGAAACTGGCCTCCCATGCTCCTACCTCACGTTATTCTTGAGGAGGGTATCTTCCGAGGCAACTCGATTTTCAACCAGAGGAAAGTTATGAGGTAGTGCAACATAATAAGCGGCACCAAATATACCAAAAAACCAAACTGCTCCACTAGGGCGAGGGGCGCAAGCAACGGGTAGGGAAGTTTAAGCAAATAATAATATTTTCGATACTGCACATCGGGTATTTTCTTTGACTCAAAGTAAAAAAGAAAAGCCAGATAAACACCAAAATACCCTATCAGGACTGACGCTATTATCCCGACCCTATAAAACAGTACAATGGTCATTAATGTGACCAATAGGGGCAACATAACGTTCCGAGATTTAATATCTCGCTCCCGCAAACCGGTGTATTCAACATCAAAGAATACCACAGTTATAGACGTAAAAACAGCCAGCACAAAGGCACTCAAAAGGGGACTGGCACCATTGCGGGAGAATCCTGCCAAAAGAGAAACAAATATCTCACCAAAGATTAAAATGGTCAGCATCCTGTGTATTGATTTGCTTATCTTCAGATTGACCAGTGAAATGAAAAGAAAGATGTAAAGCAGGTATGTCCAAACCATGTACATCACCTTCCTCTGGACCCTTCCAATGCCCTAACAAACGGTATTATAAATGTTTCAATTGCTTTTTCGAGCACCTTATACTTTTTACCATCTTTTGCTAAGATTACTAACTCATAACCCTCTTTTCCTATGAATGCCCAAGAGGTTATATCCAGTGTTACAGCCCCGTACACGGTGTTGCTTGTCTTTACTGTCACGTGAGTCCTTATGGTGTAGTCGTGACTCTGATAAATGTTGTTTATTAACCCAACCAAGTGCAATCTTATCGTAACCGGCAAGTCATAGTAGCCGTAAACCCAGTAATTGGCAAGGGCTCTGAAATCACTAATCGAAGCGCTGAACTTCACGTGAAGGTAACCGCTCCCGTGAGCAGAAAAAGTCGTCGCCGACCCATCTGATATAACCGCCCTACTGTGACTCATTGGAAAGTCCACCGAAACACTAGAGTCCTTGAGCTGAATGCCAACTTGCTGATTATGAGGATTAACAAAGCCAATCTTACAATCAACAGTTCCACCGTAGGTTATGTAGGCTATATCACTAAGACCCCCACTGGTTGGATTCAACCACAAATCCCCACAAGATATACTCGTCATCTCCAAGTAGGGAGTACCATTAACCTCTACGTATGCCATGGCCATTGTGATTCCACCGACTTTGAAGTAGAAAGTTGTGTTTTGATATACTTCAATGTCCGTAACCATGATGTGAGCTGTCTTATGAGGCCTTATTGCAATAACCCCCTTTGAGAGCGTGTAGTTAGTATCCAGAACGTAATCATCTGGCTTCGGCCACCATATGTTTCCTGTATCATCCACAAGCTCCACAGGCCAAGTCTGCTTGTAATCCTTCAGATTCTCAACGGTAATAAAGGCAGTCACATTATCACCGGCCTTTACTGCATCCGGCTCAACCTCAAGCCACGCGGAGAGACCATTCACCACCCGCGAAACACTCACACTCCCCCTTTCCTCGTCTTCCTCACTCTTCTACCCGTTGCTAACAGAATACAGTTTAACCGGAGCCTTCTGAGTGCTTGGATAACTGCTGTCAATCCTTACGTTAAAGTCCACAGTATCGCCCTCCTTCTTGTAGCCAGACTTTTTTCTTTCTAAATACAACATAATCATCTACAGGAAAAAGTATACTAACCAAACCATGTTAACCACCGTCCTCACAGAGTACTTTTCCATGCACTTTGGACTTCATAACATGCAAACATCTCCAGCTAATCGGCACATAAGCTCCGAGGGGTAAAGCTATCCACGCAATGCTCACATCTATACCACAAATTGATATTGAAACAATCCCTGAAACAATACCCAGAATTATTGCATTTAAGGTAATTAACCTAATATCAAGACGAGATGACAGTTTTTTAAAGGCCTCCTGTCTGTTTTTGACCTGCTCGTTTAAAATTAGGGCAATAAAAACCACAACTACTAATATGGCTCCTGCTAGAAAGCCACTGCCCAAAGCAATGGATTCTAGAATTCCGACATAAACAAACAGCAACAAATATGGGAATATTAAAACATACAGGCCTAACTCTGGAAGTTTTTGCTGGATCTCGTTAGTCAATGGTCTCATTCCAGAGAACTTCAACAATAAGACCACGTCAATGTAGGTAAAAAGAAAAACAATGAGAGGAATGCATACATCTAACATCTCAACCACCATCCCCATAGATCAAGTTCCCATCATCCTCGTTTGATCCTGCTGGCGATGGCGCATGGATATTAGCAAGGCTATATACAATAAATGGAGCAAACAACATTCCAACCCCAGTATAGGCAAGGAGTGAAGACTCTGTAATCGCCCCTACTATTGTAGTTACTCCACCACCAACTGTAAATACTCCTACAATCTCCCTGACAGTACTACCTCCCTTGTCATCTCCTGGATATACCAACACAGTTGTCCCGAGCTCTTTTAGAGCGTTTCCAAGTTGAAGTTTTACGCTTACCCAATGAGCTTCTGGTTCATTTCCGGGGGTAAATAGGTAGACATAATACCCATCCCCATAGATTCTTTTTGCAAGATCTCCATTAACCTGCACAGTAAATTCTATCTCCTTGGTCTCATTTGGGGGTATTGTAATGTTTGCTCCATTATCCCCTGAAATCCGCACTGCATCCCAGTTAGTTCCATCCCAAACAGGCACACCACTGAATTCAATAGTTTTTAGTTCCGCATGAACAATGGGGTCATTTTGGTTGTTTACATATACATGGCAATTAAATGATGTAGTTAACTTCACTGAATCATCACAACTCATCCATGCCACCACGTTGCCCTCGGGCTTCACGGTTATAGTCTTATCGTCCGCAGGAGTGCCGTTAACGAAGAGAGTGAACATGTATTTTCCAGGATTATCAAGGCCAAAATCAAACCACG
>JALUKO010000274.1 GCA_027056525.1 Helicobacteraceae bacterium
ATATAAAGATGAACTCACCAATGTTTGCAACAGAAAATGGCTCCACGACAACTACCTGGATGCTACTCAAAACTTTACTGCCAAAGGAACCTTGGCAATAATCGACTTGAACTACTTTAAGATTATCAACGACACATACGGTCATCTCATAGGGGATAAAGTACTTATATTTATAGCCAATCAGCTCAAAAAGACAAAACAACATGTTGTAAGATATGGGGGAGATGAATTCTTGGTTATCAACTCCAGCAGTGACAATGCACAAGAAACATTTCGTAAGATCAATACACTCAGAGAAGATATTCTTAAAAAACACCTCAAAGTAAAAGATGCCTCTTTTAAGGTAAGTTTTTCACTTGGTGTTAGTGAATTTGCCCAAGGTGATTCTCTCTCAAGTGTTATAGAAAAAGCGGATAAAAACATGTATGCAGATAAAATCAAGATCAAAAAAGAGATCACCGGTATTTAAAAAAGTAAAAAAATATACTAAAAAACACTATTGTTACGCAAACTTTTAATTTTTATAGTATTATTAAGTAAGATGTAATTTTTTACTTGGGAGATGATACAATGCCAAATGAGTCCAAATACCTCGCTACCGGTTTATCTCAAATCCAAACGAACAAATTATTGCTCAAAGAACTTGAACCGACCATAGAAGAGTTGGTCTATAATACAAAACGCTACAATGAAGCTGTGTGTCTGGTTCTTTTTTATACCCAAGAAGATATATCTGCAATTATCCAAGAGTGCATAAGAAAAACAGATATCCCTAAAACCATACACATAGGTGATGCTTATTTTAACTTCATATTTCTCCCTTTCAGTTCTGAAACTGAGGGCTATACTTTTATAAAACATATAGAGTATAAGAAGCTTCAAAACATTGAGCACTATTACTACTATGAAAAAATACGAGAAACAGATTTTTCAAATGAGTTCAACTTCATCAACACCTTCCTTTTCAGTATAAAAGAGCAAAAAGAGGAACACTTAGCCTAGTTCTATAAGCAAATCATCACCTCTTTTTAGATATAATCGCGAAATTTTAAAACCACACCTTATACAAGGCTCAATACATGTCGAACAAATACGAACCTGCACAAATAGAGAGTAAATATTATCAGATCTGGGAAGAGAGAAAATATTTTGAGATCGATGGAAACAAAAAGATTCAAGAGGATGGAAAAAACTTTTCCATCATGATGCCCCCGCCAAATGTCACGGGGCGATTGCATATCGGTCATGCACTCACCTTTACACTTCAAGATATCATCACTCGCTATAAACGTATGGACGGTTACAAAACCCTATGGCAACCGGGAACCGATCATGCGGGGATCGCCACACAAAATGTTGTGGAAAAACAGCTTTTGGCAGAGGGAACAACCAAAGAGGAACTTGGAAGAGAAGCATTTTTAGAGCGTGCTTGGAAGTGGAAAGCGGAATCTGCCGGGATCATGACGGAACAACTTCGTAAAATGGGAGTAAGTCCGGCATGGGAGCGTGAGCGTTTCACTATGGATAAGGGACTACAAAAGTCTGTACGAGAGGCATTTGTTCACCTCTACAACGAGGGACTGATAGTTCGCGGCAACTACATGGTCAACTGGTGTACGCACGATGGAGCACTCAGTGATATCGAAGTGGAGCATGAAGAGGAAGATGGTAAATTTTACCATATCAAGTACCCTTATGCCGATGGAAGCGGTTTTGTAGAAGTAGCCACGACAAGACCCGAGACATACTTTGGCGATACTGCCGTTATGGTTCACCCTGATGATGAGCGCTATAAAGATATTATCGGTAAAGAGATCAAACTTCCGCTCCTTGAGAGAACAGTAAGAATCATCGCTGATAAACATGTGGATATGGAGTTTGGAACCGGTGTGGTAAAAGTAACGCCTGCGCATGATCAAAATGACTATGAAGTGGGAAAAAGACACGACCTTGAGTTTATCACTGTGTTTGATGAAAAGGGAATCTTAAATGACTATGCAGGTGAGTTTGCGGGACTAGAGCGCCTAGAAGCCCGCGACACGATCGTACAACGTCTTGATGAAGAGGGGTTTATGGTCAAAATAGAGGATCACAAACATCAGGTAGGACACTGTTACCGATGTAAAAATGTTGTTGAGCCTTATATCTCAAAACAATGGTTTGTACGTAAAGAGGTCGCTGATAAATCTATAGAGAAAACAAATGCGGGTGAAGCACAGTTTTTCCCGCCACACTGGATAAACTCCTACAACTCATGGATGGGTGAACTTCGTGACTGGTGTATAAGCCGTCAACTTTGGTGGGGTCACCAAATACCGGTTTTTTACTGTGATGATTGTTCAGAAGAGTTCGCTTCTCAAGAGGAACACCCTGAGGCTTGTCCAAAATGTGCTTCTAAAAACTTTACACAGGATCCTGATGTTCTTGACACATGGTTCTCCTCTGCACTCTGGCCGTTCTCAACGCTTGGCTGGGGTAACGGTGATGTAGAGATGGACAAACTTTTCAAATCAGAAGATATGAAAGATTTTTATCCAAACACTCTGCTCATCACCGGTTTTGATATTTTGTTCTTCTGGGTTGCCCGTATGATGATGATGGGTGAGCACTTTAATGCAGAGCTTCCGTTCAATCATATCTACCTCCATGCACTTGTACGTGATGAGCATGGGCAAAAAATGTCCAAATCCAAAGGCAATGTTATCGATCCACTTGATATGGTGAACAAATACTCAGCCGATATTTTGCGTTTTACACTTGCTATCTCTGCAGCACAGGGGCGTGATATTCGTATGAGCCAAGAGAAACTTGAACTCAACCGCAACTTTACCAACAAGCTCTACAACGCTTCCAAATTCTTACAGATGAATGTAGAGACCTTCCCTGACATGAAAGGTTTTTGTATGAATACAGACCTTGGAAAGTATATGATGTCACGCCTCAACGTTGCGACTGCCGAAGTGCGTGCAGCACTCGATGAGTATAAGTTCAATGATGCCGCTACTGTACTGTACCGCTTTTTGTGGAACGAATTTTGTGACTGGGGTATTGAGCTGAGCAAGGCTGATAAAACTTCCATTGTAGAACTGGGTGCGATCTTCAAAGAAGCGCTCAAGCTCCTGCACCCTTTCATGCCTTTTGTAACAGAGTATCTCTACCATGAGCTCTCAGGAACCACCCTCGAGGAGTCTGATTCGATCATGATCATGCCTTATCCTCATAAAACAAAAAAAAGAGAAAAAGAGGAGAAAAAGTTTGGTATCATCATGGATGCTATCGTCTCTATACGCCGCGCTAAAGTACTCGTAGATCTTGCAAACCAAAAAATAGAAAAAGCGTATGTCAAGATCGACGGCATCAGCGACAAAGACAAAGAGATGATGCTGCCTTTCATTGCCAAACTGGCAAAAGTGGAAGATGTTGCTTTTACAGAAAAAAAAGTTGCAAATGCCGTAAGTGATATCGCAGATCTGTGTGAAACATTTATCCCGACCGATTCCATAGACCTCTCCCCTATCATCAACAAACTTACCAAACAGGATGAAAAACTCCAAAAAGAGATCAACAAACTCGAAGGTATGTTAAATAATGAGCGTTTTGTTGCCAATGCTCCAGAAGATGTACTTGAAAAAAACAAAACAGCACTCTCAGAAGCAAAAGCAAAGCAGAAAAAAGTACGAGAGCAGCTTAGCTCTTTAAAGGGTTAAGAAGTTGTTCGACATAAAAAAATACTCAAAAGAGAACATCAAAAACGACATCCTTTCGGGTCTCGTTGTTGCTGTTGCCCTTGTTCCAGAAGCCATAGCGTTTAGCTTTATTGCCAACGTTAGCCCTATTGTGGGTCTTTACACTGCATTTATACTTGGACTTATCACCTCACTCATCGGTGGAAAACCCGGAATGATCAGTGGGGCTACCGGTGCTGTTGCTGTTGTTTTAGTGGGACTTAGCCTTGAAGCTTCTACTATGCTTCAAGCACAGGGACTCAGTGGTGAGGAGCTTGCTCTTGGGGTGCTGCACTATATCTTGCTTGCAACCATTTTAGCGGGGATCATCCAAATAGCGGTGGGGCTTTTAAAACTCGGAAAATTTATAAGACTTGTTCCGCAACCCGCAATGTACGGTTTTGTCAACGGTCTTGCCATCGTGATAGCCACAGCACAGTTCAAGTTCTTTGAGGGACAAGGTGCCAGCATGTATATTTTGGTACTTGCTACCATGCTCATCATGTACTTTCTGCCAAAGTTCACAAAAGCCGTTCCTTCCGGGCTTGTCGCTATTGTTGTGATCACTCTGGGGGTTTACTTTAGCGGTGTTGACACACTTCTTGTGGGAGATCTAACAGATCTCAGTCAGTTTGCGGGGCAACTTCCAAGTTTTGTGATACCGCAAAATATTTTAAGTCTTGATGCCATCCTTATGGTACTTCCATATGCCGTTATCATCGCACTTGTAGGACTCATAGAGTCACTTCTGACTCTCTCTGTGCTTGATGAGATGAGTGGAACACGCGGAAGTGCGAACAAAGAATGTATAGCTCAAGGTACAGGAAACATCACCTGCGGTTTCTTTGGCGGTATGGCAGGGTGTGCCATGATCGGTCAAAGTATCATCAACTACACTTCAGGTGGTCTTGGAAGGCTCTCCTCATTTGTAGCTGCCCTAGGACTTCTCATACTTGTGATCTCCATGACAGATGTACTCAATGTCATACCGGTCGCCGTTCTTGTCGGAATTATGTTTATGGTGAGTATCGGTACTTTTGAGTGGTCAAGTTTCTCCCACATAAAGCATATGCCAAAAACTGATGCTTTTGTTATGGTAGTTGTGACCATTATCACAGTTGTTGAGGACTTGGCAGTAGCGGTTATTGCCGGTGTTATCATCTCTGCGCTTGCGTTTGCGTGGAAACATGCGCGTATTTATGCCCGCTCTCACACTGAAGCAGACGGTACAAAGGTTTACGAACTTGACGGTCCTCTCTTTTTTGGAAGTGCCACCACATTTGCAGATAACTTCGATGTCAAAAACGATCCTCAAAAAGTGGTGATTGACTTTAAAAACGCAAGAGTTATGGACTCCAGCGGTGTAGAAGCGATCGATGCCATCACTAAAAAGTATGAAGATGCAGGAAAAAGCCTACTGCTGCGCCACCTCTCAGCCGATTGTAAAGCCATACTTAAAAAAGCAGGTCCACACTGTAGTTACGAAGAGGATGATCCAACGTACAAAGTAGCGTATAACTACTAGCTTTATTAACAAACTAATGCTGATAGTGATCAATTTAAAAAAATCTTTTTAAATTGATCTAATTTGTAATAATTTTATAATATTAATATAGTACAATATTAGCATGAACAAAAATTCCTTAAAGTTTAAAATATTTCTTATATTTTCAATTCCTATAATAGTTATTATCTATTTTTCTTATAACTCTATAGAACATCAGTATAACAAGCTTAATGAAAGTTTAGCTTTTAGGCTATCAACACATGTTACACAAACACTTAGCAATCTTATATATAATATCCAACTCGAAAGAGGTCTTGGTGCGGGTTATATAGTAAATGTGACAGACGACAATTATAAACAACGGCTCAAAAAACAGTATGCTCAAACCGATGAAGCGTTCGCTCAACTCCAAGCCATACTAGCGCTCAAAAGCAAAGATAAGAAAATACTCAACGAAATCATTTGTAAAAAGACCAGACCATTAATAGACTCTGTTATACAAAAAATACAAAAAATATCTTCCACAAGAGAACGTGTACTTAATGGTTCGATCTCTTTTAAAGATGAACTACAATACTATTCATCTATAAATGAACAACTTATTTTATCCATTAAGATGATCAATAATTTTTTCAATAAGCTCCAACAAGATGCTCAAGTGATCGTTCTTTTAGAGCGAATCAAAGAATATGCAGGGATTGAGCGTGCCTATATCTACAACCAATTACTTTCACACACTTACAACATAAACCATAAAGAGCGTTTAAAAGAGCTCAAAAGAAAACAACAAGATACTATAGAAGAGTTTTTGCTCAATGCTTCACAAAAGTCCATTGCTGTATACATGAAATACTATAATCCGGAGATAAAAAAGAAGCTCAATGTTTGCAGAGATGGTGTCATGAATCAAAACTTTACCATCAAAGATGCTAATTGGTGCTTTGAGATAAGTTCACAGTATATTAATATATTTAAAAATATCTCTCGCAATATGCTTGATGACTTTATTCATAATGCAAATAAAATTCATGAGAATTCCATCACCTCCTTATACCTTACAAGTTTTTTATGGTTTTTGTCTTTGATCGCACTTTTAATCTTAAATTTTTTGCTAAGAAAACTGATCAATAATGAATACAGAACCCTGGAAGAACTGCGAATAGCCTCCTATGCATTTGACTCTCAAGAGGCTATGGTCATTACAGATATAGATAGAAATATCATAAAAGTCAATAATGCTTTTACGGAGATAACCGGCTATCAAGCATCTCAGGCAATAGGGAAAAAACTAGATATTTTACAAACAGACTTATATGATGATTTCTTTTATATGCGAGTATTGGTACGACTCAAAAAAGATGGTAAATGGGCAGGTGAAGTTTATAACAAAAAGAAAAACGGTGAAGTGTATCCTGAAATGCTTTCTATTACGGCCATAAAAAATGAGGAGAATATCACAACTCACTATATAGCACAGTTTATCGATATCAGTGAAATCAAAAAAGCACAGGAACTGGCACAACATCAAGCCGATCATGATTTTTTAACAGGTCTTCTTAACCGAAAATCACTCCTTCAAAGACTCAATGAAGAGTTTATAAAAGCAAAAAGGCATAAGTTTGTTCATGCGTTTTTATTTATAGATCTTGATAACTTTAAAAGTATCAATGACAATTATGGTCATGATGTAGGTGATCAACTCATTATTGAGATCGCAAAACGATTAAAAAGTATGTTGAGAGAGGGTGACATTGTAGCTAGAATAAGCGGGGATGAATTTGGAGTTATTCTACTCAATCTAAACACCAATGAATCACAGGCAGCACAAACGATCAAACAGATATGTGAGAAGATCTTAAAAACCATCTCAAATGAGCTGTTGATAAAAAAACATACACTTACTATCAGCTCAAGCATAGGGATCAAAATTTTTCCGGATAATGAAAAGTGTATAAACGATATCATCATTCATGCGGATAAAGCGATGTATGAAGCCAAAAAACAAGGAAAAAATCAATTTGTATTTTTTGATAATCACATTGCACTAGAGATACAAAATTTTGCAATTTTAGAAGCTGATATAAAAAACTCACTTCAAAATGGAGACTTCAAGTTTTTCTATCAACCAAAGGTCGATGTACAAACAGGTACGATCCAAGGTGCAGAGATGCTCATACGTTGGCAACATCCAAGAGATGGCTTGGTGTTTCCAAATGTTTTTATAGATGTCGCCGAGAGTATAGGGGTTATACATAAGTTTTCCATACTTGCACTTCACAGCGCCTGTCAATTTTTGCAAAATCATAAAGATCTCTTTAATGGCACACTAGCCATCAACATAAGTTCCAAAGAACTACTGCATCCTAACTTTGAAACAGAAGTGATCAGCATTATATCAAGTCATAACGTAGCACCATCAAAAATCGAGCTTGAGATCACAGAATCTACTATCATAAAAGAGTTTGACCTTGTTATACAAAAGCTAAAAAAGCTACAGGAATTTGGTATCAAATTTTCTATTGATGATTTTGGAACGGGTTATTCCTCTATTACCTACCTGCAAAAACTTCCGGTAAATACCCTAAAAATCGACAGAAGCTTTTTTCACAACCTTGAGCTCAATGCCAATCGGGAACTTGTAAAAATGGTTATCAACATAGCGAAAACTTTTCATATGGAGATTGTCTCAGAAGGTATAGAAGATACGTCACAACTCAAGTTTATACAAAAGCATGGTTCCCATTTATATCAGGGATTTTACTTCTCTAAAGCGGTTGATGAGCAAAGCTTTATAGCTTTACTACAATAAAACTCTCAGGGCGAATTGACTTGTACTTTGGCATACTCTGTCCTATGGAAGCGTTTATGTATGTCGGATCGGCTATAACAAATTTTTTGCCGTTTTCTTTGATGGTATCGCCCTCCATCGGTACATATAAAGCCGTAGCCATATGATCTTTATACTTGACGCCGATCACACTGATGCCAAAAAGCTCTTTGATAAGATAGGCATATAAAACGGCTCTGTCCTCGCAGTCTGATTTAGGGTAGTAAAGTGTTTCCTCTGCAAACATCACCTTTTCACGTCCAAACTGCTCCTCATCTCTTTCATATGCAAAAGCGTTTTGCACAAAGTGCAGAACAAAGTTCATCGCTTCACTGATATGTTTGGAATCAACATACTGCTTCAAACCTTTAGCCAGACTCTTATATGTTTTATTTTCTACAGGAGCATTAAAATAGGTAGCATAATCAGCTTGAGGATAAGTAGCCATAAAATCTATGATGTTTTTATTGTAGTGAAACTCCAACTCATACTTTTCTTTGTACTGTTTAAAACTCAAAGTTTTTGTTTGTGTATCTGAAGCAAGGTTTGGAAGTGAGTTCAAAGAAAGATCAAGAGGCTTCTGCGCTTGGGGATAATCATGCTCATACGAGTATAAACGTCCCATATTTCCCTTTGCATAGTTTGAAATAACATAAAACTTCTTACTTCCAAAAGTATAGTTTGGAGTTGAATATATCACTTTTTTGCTATAGTGCATCAGCACTATATGTTTGCCTGATAGCCCAACTTTTACGGCATAGCCAAGCTTGTTAAATAAAAACCAACTGAGAAGTTTGGCTTCATCCTCATTGCTGTATATTTTTTCAGCCAACTTGTTTACTAGCAGGTAAACACCCCAGTCGTTAAGGTTCATCTCTTTTGTTATGAAAGATATCTCTCTAAGGAGCTCACTATATTGACTTGATGCCGCACTGTCAAAAAAGCGGATAATTCCCTTTTGATTTTGAGGGTAGTACTTTGCACTTCTCAAACCTTTTGCAACATCAAAACCCACTTTACTTCCAAAAAAGTCAACAACAACATCTTTTTGTTTTGCTTGAGGCTTCTCTTTTGTGAGCCCTTGTTTGGGTTCTTGTTTGATCTGTATATGTACTTTAGGACCTACACTCTTAACTTTTTGCTGTGTTGCCTTTGGGATATGCTTTGGCTTTGGCTCTTCATACAAGGCGGCACTTTTGTAAGCTTTATATGCTTTAAACTCTGCCTTGAGGTAGTTGTTAAAAGCGTTGTCTCTTTCATCTTTGTATTTTGAAAAAGACTCACTTTGTGATCTTTTAAAATCTTCAAAACTACCCGCACTGAGATGACTCCAGCAGAGTAATACCGCTAAACTAAAATGGCCAAACAGCTTGAATAATTTTGGTTCCCCAACCTTGTTTTGTCGCACGATCCACATCTCCCTGTGTTTTATAAAGAATCTTAGCATCACTCATTTGTGCAGAGTCTATTTTGTTGTACTGATCTATATCATAAGGGCGGATCACGCCGCTTATCTGGATGATCTGTTTTTGATCATCTACCAAGATCTCTCTTTTACCGGTAATGTAATAGTTCCCGTTTTGTAAAACCTTGACGATCCTCGCTGAGACCGTAGTTACAAAAGAAGCATCTTTTGTAGCACTCCCCTGCCCTTTAAAAGCGTTGTTGGTTGTGCTTGTAAAACCTACATTTGCCACACCGTTTAGGAGTCCCACTTTAGAATTTACGGCAGGGTTTCCACCCGCACTTGAAAACACCCCTCCGCCGAGGTTTGTCGTGTCATTTTCACTCAGTTGTCTCGAACCGGTAGTGGTGCTTTTTGCATTTTCAGAGATCACGACTCTCACTATGTCGTTGACATGCATAGCTTTATGATCTGAGAACAAAGGGTTGTCCCCTTGCCCAAAAATACTCCCTGTCGATGTATAGTCCTTCTCATCTTCACGTGAAGGCATCTGCTCTACATACACAGGTGGTTCAAAACTGATCTCAGGATCTGTCAGGTTTGCAGTACATCCGCTTAAAAAAAGTATAGCATAAGTAGGCAGTAGAAATAGTAAAAATATTTTTTTCATTGAGTCTCTCTAATCGATCATAGTTTCGTTATAATAGCAAAAACAGTTCCAAAGGATACCCTTCATGAGTTTAAGAGAAACGATCAACCAAGATGTAAAAAATGCTATGAAAGCAAAAGACAACAAAAAAAGAGATGCACTTCGCCTTTTAACAAGTGCTTTTAAGCAAATAGAGGTTGATGAAAGAAAAGAACTTAGCGATGATGATGTTATCAAAATCATTCAAAAACAGGTCAAAAGTAGAAATGATGCAGTAGTGCAGTACAAAGAAGCAGGCAGAGAAGACCTCATGCAGATAGAACTAGATGAGATCGCCTACTATGAACCCTACCTTCCAAAACAACTCAGTGATGATGAACTTGAAAATGCCCTCAAAGATATCATAGCCAAAATAGGTGCATCTTCCATGAAAGATATGGGGAAAGTTATGGGTATGGCTTCTAAAGAGTTAGCAGGTCGTGCTGATGGAAAAAGAATCAACGAATGTGTTAAGAAACTCCTGGGCTAAGGAGCGTGGGAGCGAGGGATATTGAAGCTATATCACCATTAGAGTTACTAAAACATATTAAACAAAATACTAAAGAGATAGATGATATAATGGATGAAATAGAAAAGATTCTAAAGGAGGACAGATGACCTTAACAATAGATGTAAAAGATAGTGTTGCCGATAAGATACTCTACTTTTTAAACCATTTTCAAGACGACGTAAAGGTTATTAAACAAGAGAGCAGTTTTGAAAGTAACATGATGTTATCTAAAAAAGATTTAGAAGATGGGAATATTGAAAAGATAACAAATGTAGATAGTTACATTAATGAGCTTGCCGATGAAATTAAGTAAGACTTTTCATTATACGAAAGTTGAAAAGAAGTTTTTTAAAAAACATAAGGATTTACTGCAAAAATATGTAGTAGTTTTAAAACAGTTACAGCAAGATCCATTTGAATCATCACTTAAAACTCATAAACTCAAAGGAAATTTAGCGGAGTATTACGCTTGCTCACTTACCTATGAGTACAGAATAGTTTTAATTATTAAAATAGTGGATGATGAACTGGTACTTATGAATATTGGCTCTCATGACGAAGTCTATAGATAAATGCGTTCCCATCGTTCCCGATGGGAGTGAGAGAGAGTCACAACGTAAAGTTATAAACCCTTTATTTTATCGCCTCACCAAACTTAAGCTTTTTAAGCGCTTCTTCTTCGTTATCTTGGCGCATTAAAGACTCACCAACCAAAAACGCATCCACCCCGGCTTTTGAGAGATCTTCAAGCTGTCCATGCTCATATATGCCGCTCTCGGCAACTATGATCTTGCCGTTTGGTATAAGCGGTATAAGCTCATAGCACAGGTTCATATTCATCTCAAAAGTTTTTAAATTTCTATGATTAATCCCTATGATATCACTTCCGGCATAGATCGCTTTGACAAGATCAGGTTTGTCATGTACCTCAACCAAAGCCTCCATACCAAGATGCCTTGTATATGCTAAAAGCTCTTTAAGCTCTTTTTTTGATAATGCCGCAGCGATCAGAAGTATAAAATCCGCCCCATGTACCATCGCTTCAAGTATTTGGTATTTTGAGACTATAAAATCTTTTCTTAACAGAGGGATACCCACATATCTTCTTATTTGCCCCAAATAATCCAAGCTTCCCTGAAAAAAGTGCGGTTCTGTTAAAATAGAGATCGCACTGGCACCACCTCTTTCATATGCCTGAGCTATGGCTATCGGGTCAAACTCTTCACGGATCACGCCTTTGGAAGGGGACGCTTTTTTCACTTCCGAGATAATCCTGTAAGGGTTCTCCTGTGTTGCTTTGAGATATGGAAAAACATCTCTTGGCACTCTCGCGTTAAATGCGAGTGAACGACCTAGCCAATCAAGAGAAAACTCCTTTTCTCTTTGTTTCAAATCTTCTTTTGTTTTTTTAATAATATCATCTAAAATCATTTTTTTTCTTTGCCTTTTTTTGTTTTAGTGTGTAAACATTTTGCTACCTCTTTCATGTGTGCGACAACTTCATCATCACTTCCACCTTTGAGCATCACCACTTTTTTAAGTATCTCATCTGCTTTTGTACAATCACCAAGTTTGTAGTAGCCCCATGCCAGTGAGTCAAGATAGTATGCCGAATTAGGCTCTATCTGTAATGCCTTTCGTATATACTTCATCCCCCCTTTGATATCTATCTCATGATCGATCAGCAGATAACCCAGATAGTTGAAATAAAGAGGCGTTGTATCATCAATCTTCACAACTTTTTTTAACTTTTCAAGAACACTGTTTTGAAGCTCTTTATTTTCTTTGTCAGAAGCGGCCTCATACTCAAAAATGGCACTTTGACCCAAATAATCGATCTCACCGCTCTCTTTGTAGATCTTCTCTGCAAGCAAAGAGGCCTCTTTGTATTTTTTTGCTTTTATATAAAGTTGTAAAAGTAAGGTATCGTCATATTTGTTTTCTTCCAGGAAGTCCATAAGTTTTACATACTCTTTTTTATAGGCATAAATTTGTATGATTTTTTGTGCGATATCATCATTTTTATCTAATGCATACAGTCTTAAATACACCGATAAAAGGCCGTCTATATTGTTATCATTACTGTAAAATCCCGCAAGTCTGCTACAAATGAGCTGGGAGCATCCGTGAACTCTCGAATGGGTTTCAAGTTGTGCTATGGCATCTTTTTTTCTTTGC
Organism: Helicobacteraceae bacterium; assembly: GCA_027056525.1. GTDB lineage: Bacteria > Campylobacterota > Campylobacteria > Campylobacterales > Sulfurimonadaceae > Sulfurimonas. The sequence goes on from JALUKO010000274.1 coordinate 12,842, forward strand.
AGATTAACATACAAAATAATCGCCATTTTATCAAGAATTTTTTCATTATAGTTTTGTGTATATGCACTCTCGAGGTACTTTATGGCCATATTGAATTTTTTTTGTTTTACATAGATATCGCTCAAAAGTATATAGTCGTCTGCCATTTTACTCTTCTCAACCAAACCTACAGCCAACTCCTTTGCCTCTTCTAGTTTATGAAGTTGTATCAGTGCTATGATCTTCATTCTCAACAGAGTATAATCATCAACTGAGGTATCGCTAAGTACTTCATCCACTTTTGTAACAACCTCGGCATACTTTTCGGCATGGATATCATTTTCTAAAGAGCGATACAAATACTCTTTTTTATTTGTTTTCTCATATAAAGTGTTGAACATACTCGCTGCCGCTGCATACTCATGTACCTGCTCAGCTCTAAGCGCAAACAAGATATAGGTATCTTCATGATCAAAAATTTTCTTGCTTGACTTGATTACCGGTGCCGGCTTATCAGGAGCAAGCCCCAAACACCCACTTAACAGAAACAGACTCGCTGTAAATATGATTATTTTAAACATCTATAATCCCTGGACACTCTAGTTTTAACTCTTCAACCCGTGTTTTATAATACTCCCAAAAAGGAAATGTTCGACACTGTGTAGGACGTGCATCATAGATGCCACATCCGTTGGTTTCTCTGTTATAAAAAACACACTCATACGATCCATTGAACTTCATCTCTTTTATGGAGTATTTGTACCCCTTTTTATAAAGATACTCTTTTGCAAAATCATTCGCCTGCATACCTAAAAGCTCGGCAATATTTTCGATCTCATTTTTACTGACATAGATATAGCCGCTCTCACCTGTACAACACCTGCCCTCACAACTGGCACAGGCAGACGGATCAAATGCGTACGGATATGTTTCTTTCTTCATTAGATTTTGCATTTAATACTCTGTGTTGAAGCTTTTTTATAAATATCTTGAACCTCTTGTGAAAACTCGCCACCCTCAAAACTCACCAATGGCGGCCAGATTTTCATCAATGCTTTAGAACCGTTTCTCACATGAAGCATAACCAGTGAAGCCTTTTTATCTATTTTTGGATGTACAAAACGCACATCTGTCACTCTCAATTTCACCTTCTCAAGTTCAGCACAAATCAGTCCAAACTGAGCGGCATCATAACAAAAAACAAAATGACTTTGCGGCTTTAAAACTCGTGATACCTTTTTAAAAAAATCTTTTAACGGTAAGTTGATATTATATCGGGCATTGAACAACATTTCGTTATCACTTCTGGAAGCTCCATCGTGATAAAAGGGAGGATTTGAGATAATATAGTCGTACTTTTCACTTTCATCAAGATCTAAAAAATCACCCTCATGCATTGTGTACTCTATCTGGTTCACTCTTGCGTTTGTTGTGGCATAAAAGATAAACGCTTCTTGTTTCTCTACCGCTTCGAGTTGTACTTTTGGGTTGTCACGAGCGACCAAAAGTCCGACAACACCACACCCAGCACCAACATCAAGCACCCTGCCCTTTGGATGCAAGGAGCTGATAAAATCGTATAAAAATACAGAGTCACTGTTGTAGCAGTAGCCCGATTCGGGTTGATATAAAAGCATTACTTTCGTTCCTAAAGTGCATTTTAGATATAATTTCGTAATTATATCGCAAAGGCATTAAATGATAATTATTCCTGCAAGATTAGCTTCTACAAGGTTTCCGCAAAAGGTTCTAGCAGACATTGGCGGTTTGCCGATGGTTGTACGTACTGCAAAACGTGTGGAGCATTTGGACAAGGTTGTTGTAGCGGCTGATGATGAAAAGATCATAGAAGTTTGTAAAGAGCATGGCATAGAAGCGATGCTCACATCTACGACACACAAAAGTGGTACGGACAGAATCAACGAATGTGCTGCTATTTTAAACCTTGCCGATGATGAGCTTATCATCAATGTGCAGGCGGATGAACCCTTTATTGAACCCGAGGTGGTAGAGTCACTCCTCTCTAAACTCAAAGAGTTGCAAAAAAACAACGAGCCTTTTATTATGGGGAGTTGCTTTAACACGATCAATGCAGAAGCTGCACAAGATCCAAACCTTGTAAAAGTTGTACTTGACGATGCTAACAATGCCATATATTTTTCTCGTGCCTGCATCCCATACAACAGTGGCGGCGGAGCAACATACTTCGGTCACATAGGGATCTACGGTTTTTCTAAAAAAAGCCTCAAAGAGTTCTGTAACCTCAGTGATGCACCCATAGAAGATGTGGAAAAACTAGAACAACTCCGTGCCGTTTTTCATCAAAAAAAGATAACAATGGTCAAAGTTGCAAGCACCGGTTTTGGAATAGATACGAAAGAGGATTTAGCAAGGGCGATAGAGATCTTTTTATAGATAAAAAGCGCTCTTTATCCCCGTGGCTTGATGTAGATCGTAAAATCACCAAACTGCTCACTCAGAGCAAACTCATGTTTTTGACAAAAGGTATTTCGCATCACACCGATAAGGTGTTTAGCTTCTTTTTGGGCTTCTTCCTTAGTTGCAAACTCCTGCACTTCTGCAAAGCCACCTTTGATAAAACATCGACATGTGTTCTCAACCTTTACCTTATACATCTGGCACACCTCTTTTAAAAATCAAATATATCATCAAAATCATCACCATCAGCCAGAGCTTCATCCATTTTCAACATCCCTCCGATAGTCTGACAGTTCACGGCAATAGTATCGTTCATAAAGTCAGTACTTGGCGCTCCGGTATGAAAGCTCATCTCTATCCAGTTTGAGAAGTCATTGCTAAAAGCTTTACACATCGGTCCAAGCGCTTCTGAGTTTTGTACAAACTCTTCTACATGAGTTGCCATATCATTTGAAAGCTCATTCAATGCTTTTGAGATCGGATACACCTCGCTGTAAGTTGCAAGAATAGAACCCAGTTTTTCCAGATATGTATAGATTTCAGTCACTTCCTCTTCTGTAATCCCACCACTTCCGACAATTAACATCAGCGAGTTTAGTTTTGCTGCAAACTCTTCAAGCTCGTCCAGATCATCGGCATCCAAATAATCAAACACTTGCAGATTTTGCTCCGAATGGGTAAACTCTACAGGGGAAGCAACCGTCTCCTCCTCTTGCGCGATTACAGGAGCAACAACAACCTGCTCTTGAAGTGCTGTCTCTTCCACAGAGATTATTTTTTTCAATTCAAAAGATATCTTGCCATCAGCGATTTTATGCGCACACTCAATTTGGTTTTTCTTCAGTGTCAACTCTAAAACCTTTGGAGGCAATGCATCAATCATAGTTAATGTAAAAAACTTTGACTCTTCCGAATCTTCTATAATGATTTCACTCTGAGTACCAAGACGAACCTGTATGTCTGCTATAGCAAAAACAGTACGCACCACATCGCTCAAATCATCATATTTTTGCTCTGAACCAAGTAAAAAATACTCCCAAAATTCTGAAAGTGCATCTTCAGAAGTGATAAAAAACTTCGTTTGCCAGCAAAAGATCTCTTGTGTAAAAAGATTGACACCCTGCAAATTGCTTCTCTTATGGCTTCTTGCTTCTATGAGTGTGATGTAGTTCGCAATTCTGCTGATAAATATATCAGAATTAACCGGTTTGGAAATATAATCTTCTGCACCATTGTTGAGTATGAGCTTTTTTCTCTCGCTGTCATCTACCGCAGAGACCGCAATGATCATCATCTTTTGATTCTCTTCTCTAATAATCTTCGTCGCCTCAATACCATCCATATTTGGCATCATGATATCCATCAGTACAATATCAAAGCTATTTTTTCTACATTTTTCAACTGCGATCAAACCATCTTCAGCTTCCTCTATCTCAAAGCTGACACTTTCATTTTCTTCTTCATAATCTTCCAAAAGAAGTTTCAGTATCATTCTGTTATTTCTGTTATCATCAACTATTAATATATTCATAACTCTATATCCTTCTTTCCTCTTATAAGCACTCTTGCACCACCTAGTTCTTTGGAGTCTGTTATAACAACCTTATAACCAAGCCGACTGCATAGCTCTTTGACAATATACAGCCCGACACCGGCACCTTTGGCCGTTCTCGTCATATCATCTTCACCTGATTGTTCAAAAAGCTTGATAGCACTCTGTTTATCGCTGAAACCTTCTCCATCATCAAGAACCTCGATGCTAAACTCTTCTTTATTGGCTTTTATGACGATAACTATAGTGCTTTGAGAGTATTTTATCGCATTTGTTATTAGATTGTTTAGTATCTGTTTCATCCGAAGTTCATCCGAGTAGATGGTATAGTTCTTCTTGTATGCTTTGACAACCTTGATCCCCTCAAGTTCCACTGCATGTTTTTTTAAGATTATCTCAACAACATTGTTAAGAGTAACTTCTGTTCTATGCAGCTCTAACATACCGTCTTTGAGTTTCATAGCATCGATCAGGTTCGTGATCATATCAAGCATTGTCCATCCACTGGCATTAATCTGTGATACCTGATCTATAAGTGTGTCACGTTTTTTAAACTCCACTTTTGCAAGATGTTTATTGACATACTCCGAAAAGTTTATAATTGCGTTGAGCGGAGTTTTAAGCTCATGGGTAAACACCGTTAAAAAAGAGTCTTTGATCTTATTGACCTCTTTTGCATGTTCAAGCTTTTGTAACTTCCGATCAATATCTTGTTGTTTTATCTTTCTTGCAGCATACACAACTTCTGAGACATCATTACTAAAAACAAGAAATTCAGATATCTCATTGTTCATATCTAAAATGGCTACCGCGGTTATATCGATAATATGATCCTGTTTATCATCAAATTTAAACGTTTGCCTGTCTCTGTAGATATGGTTCTCATTCAGCTCTCGCCACACATGTTCCATATCGGCATTTTTATTATCAAGGGGGTTGATCACTCCCTGCATAGCCTCTTCATGCGAGAGATGTGTTTTCTTACAAAAAGAATCATTGACATAAAAAATTTTTCCGTTTTTATCATGCTTAGTAACGCTAAAAGAGAGATCTATCGCATCTTTATAGTCCTGTAAAAGCTGTTTTTGCACCTTATAATCTTCATGCCACAGTTTCTCTTTTGAAAGAGCTTCGATAGTGTTAAATAGAAGTGTTGCATCGACAGGTTTGTTCAGGTACTTATCCACCTGCAGATCAATGGAGAGTTTAAAAACATTGGCATCAACATCGCTGCTTAACATCAAAACTATGGCCTGAGAAGGGTGTGATTGTTTTACTTTTTCTATAAGCTCAATGCCACCCATACTTTTTAGACCCGGAGAAACAAGGACGATATCCGGCTTGACATCATTAAAAAGCTCTTGAGCATGGATACCGTCATCACTCGTATATACTTCATCGCCCATCGCTTTGACCCAAGTGCTCAGCCTTCTAAGCACTCTATTGTCCTCTTCACAAATTAAAATTTTTAATTGAGAATCTATAGAGTGGGAACTATTCATCGCTAGAGTCTTTTAAGTAATTCTGCAACACATCGTTGATAATCTTTGAGCCCTTTAGATCGTTTTGTATCCAAAATGATGGGGGAGCCTGATTCAAACTGTTGTGCGAGTTTAATATCTACACCTATAGGTGAGAGCAGTTTTTCTTCACCAAAAGATGTTTTTACTTTGGCGATTGAGTCTTTATGCTCATTGATATGAGGGTTATACATTACCGGCAAAATAGACACATCTGCGATTTCACGCTCAAAATGAGAAGCACTTTGATACACGGCACGTAACATCTGTCCCACTGCGACTACACCTAAATGGTGCGGAACAAAAGGGATCACAACACTATCAGCAACTTCCAAGGAGTTTTTTAAAAGCGCATCAAAGGTTGGGGGAGTATCGATCACACAATAGTCAAAAAACTCTGCTATTTTTTCCCTTTTAAAACGACTTTTGAGTACTCCTCTTAGATCAGAGTATTCATATACATCAAAAAAAGCGAGTGCGGGAGAGAGTGTCAAGTTTTCATGAACTGTAGGGATAAAGGTCTCACTAAGCGTTGTTCCCGTAAAAATAGAATGAACACCCAGTTGCTCATTTGGTTCACAACCGACACCGATGGAAGCATGTCCCTGTGTATCAAAGTCTAAAAGTAACACAGAACCCTGTTTTGCCAAACCACTTGCAATATTAACAGCTGTCGTTGTTTTTGCAGAACCACCTTTACGGTTACTAATTACAATGGTTTTCACTCGTATCAAATCCTTTTAAAACTGTCTCAAAGAGCTTTTTTTCATTACCGAACTTATATGTACAGGTATAATTTTTTTTATATGCCATAATATGCTGCAACACAGCCAAATGAATATCCTCACACTCTTCAAAGTTCAAAAGAACTTCATCCGGTGCTTTTTCCTGTAAAAAATCCCTAAAACCAGGGATCTCATCTTCATATATCACTGATGAAAAGGTCGCTTCATTCGCTTCATATGTAATTGCCATTATATCTCCTTAATTTGGAATATCTATATTTTTTATAACATTTATCAAAACACCGTCCATATCTAAAACACCCTCAAGTTCCAGAAGCTCACCAAAATCATGTGTTTCTTCTGAACGCATAATAGCATCCTCTTCAATATGTGCAATATCTTCAATCGTATCCACTTTTATGGCAAAATATTTTTCATTTTTTTCATAGAGTATCAGTTTTTGCAAAGAGTTTGCAACACTGCTTAATTTGGCTGTAAACGTATCGATCGCTGACATTGTCTGATGAAATTTCAACTCCACTTCTTGATCTACAATCTCTTTGGCTTTTTCAATATCGCTATTATATACTTCTAAAGCTTCAGCACCAAGCATATGCAACTGTTTATGATTATTTACAAGTTCATTGAGTATGACCGTTATCACCTCATCAACAGATTTAAAACCATCTAACCAAATGCCAAGTTCACATTTATGAGGGTTTGTCGTTTTCGTAAAGAGCACCCCCTTATAGATAGAATCTCTAAGTTCATCTACCCAGTTTTGATGAGCAACCTTCAATTCTGCAAACTTTTTTCGCAATTCATCTTCATACATCGGCAAAGCAATTAACTTACGAAAATTTAAAACTTTTATGACCTTGCCTTCATAGGACATCATCCCATCGATAAGTTCATGTGCATTTGGAATATCCGTCAACTCACGGGATTGAATAATCCTTTGAATATTATCAATTTTAAGAGCATATCGATTATTTCCGACCCCAAAGACGATCAAATCTGTCATAGTACAACCTTTCTTAAGCTACTTGTATATCTTCTTTTAATTTCTGTGAAATCCCCAAAAGTCCTATAGGATCGATTGCCATGATGATTTTTCCATTTCCAAGAAGTGCGGTACCGCTAAAAAGTGGATGGTTCTCCATAATACCCACAAGCGGTTTTTGCACAACATCCAATTGACCCAAGAATTTGTTAACAACAACGGCTAAAAGGTTATCTTTTATGTTAAGCACTACAATAGAAAGTGGTTCATTCTCCATAGCTTCTTCATTAAGCATCGACTTGATAAAGAGCAGTGGAATAACCTCACCCCGAATATAAACAAAAGGCTCATTATGTAAATACTCGATCTCGTCACGCTCAAGCTTCACAGTCTCACTGACACTGTCCATCGGGATACCATAGTGAATATCGTTCATTTGAATGTGAAGAAGGGATGTTACAGCCAAAGAAACAGGTATCGCCAAAGTGATCGTAGTACCCTGGTTTGCTTTTGTCTTTATCTTGATACTACCGCCAAAACTCTCAATAGATTTTTTTACAACATCCATACCAACACCCCGACCACTGTACTCACTGATCTCATCTGCTGTAGAGAGTCCCGGAAGAAGCACAAGTTCTGCCATCTCATCTTCACTCAACGCATCAATCTGCTCATGTGTCATCAGTCCTTTTTCAAGAACCTTGTTCGCAACTCTTTCAACATTGATCCCCGCACCGTCATCTACAATCTCTATAACTATCCTGTCAGACTGGGCATAAGCACTCAAAGTAACTTTTCCCATAGGGTTTTTACCTTTTTGCTCTCTTACTTCCGGTGTTTCGATACCATGGTCGAGGGAGTTTCTCATAATATGGATCATTGGATCAGCCAACATCTCAATCATATTCTTATCAAGTTTTGTTTCACCCCCGTCCATCTCTAGTTTCACTTTTTTACCAAGTTTTTTGGCAATATCACGAACAAGTTTAGGATATCTGTCAAACACATATGAGATAGGTAACATTCTCATACCCATAATAAGGTCCTGGAGTTGTTCAGACAATCGGTTGATAAAAATATACTTCTCCATGATCTCACGTTTTATCATATCGTGACTCATTCCTGAAACATTATCGGCAAGATACGGCAAAGAGTTTTTAGCAACAAGCAGCTCCCCTACAACATTCATAAGTGAGTCGATCGATTCCTGATCTATCTTCACAGTTTTTCCAACAACAGCTTTTTTACTCTCCTCTTTTGGAGCGGTTTTTTTGGGAACTTTTACCTGTGGTATTTCTTGAGTCTGCTCAACAACTTTTTGCTCTGCAGGGGGAGCTGAAACCTCTTTAGCTTCTTGAGGCTCTTTCTCCTCTTGTACAATACCAAGTTGCTCTGATAAAAAGCTTTGTATCTCCTCTTTAGAACTAAATGATGCCGGTATTTGAGGTAGATACTTTCGCATTTTATCCATAATAACGATCACCCTTTGCAGGTCATCCTCATTTTCTATCATATCAAGAGCTTTGTATTGTTGCTCCATCATACCATCAAGAACATCTTGAACATCTGCACTTGCCTCTAGCGTCTGCAGATCTTCTGTAGTACTTTCTTGTACTTTTTCTTGTGTAGTTTTTTCTTCTATAGTAGTTGGAGCTTCACTTTGTATATCTTGTGAGCCCTTATAGACCTCTCCCTTGTAAAGATTTGCAAAGAAACTGCCAAGTTTTGCAATATCCTCATCTTTCATCAGTCCAGCTATATCTAAGAAGCGTTGAAGTTGCGCATACTGAAGTGTTTCTACACCCACAAGCTCCATCGATTTTTCCACTTTTTCAACTATGCTTGCCTTATCG
>JALUKO010000275.1 GCA_027056525.1 Helicobacteraceae bacterium
TTTGTTTGTAGTTATACTCACAAATACCTATGGATATAAAGGTCACATCGCTACTGAGCTCATGGGAAATGATCGCGTTATTGACAGAGTCATAAATGTTTTGTGCAAGTTGTGTCGCTTTTTCATTGGAGCATTCCGGAAGTAAGATGGCAAATTCTGTACCGTTCATTCTTGCAACTATAGAGTTATGAAACTCTTGTGCGCAGAGAGTGAAGATATTGGCGATCTCTATGAAAAGCTCATCTACATTTTTGTGACCAATTTGCTCATTGGCTTCTATAACACCACTGAGTGAGATCATCATATTGATCCCCCCTCTGGAAGAAGCGTCGCTTTTGAGATAGGCAGGTAGTTTGTCTATAAGGTATTTACGGTTTTTGAGTCTGGTAGTTTGATCTATATACTCCATCTCTTTATGTCTTTTAAGTTCCTCATTCCCTTTATCAAACATAGCTTTGACCTTTGTAACCATACTGTTCATACCGAGTACCACATCTCTGAACTCTTTTGTATAGGGGATCTCCTCTTGGATGATAAACTCATGTCTTATGACAGCTTCAGCCTGTTGCTGTACCCTTTTGAGCGGTTTTAAAATTATATGTAAAAGCAGACCAAGAAGCACAAGGGCACAAATCGCTAAAATACTAAACGAGATAGTAAGACCCTTTAAGATACTATAGAGCTGATTGTATGCGTAGGTGGTGTCGCTTTGTACATCCAAAATCCCAATAGGACTCCAACCCGCAGATACATTTGCAGATGCTATGGGTGCATCTATATCCACGATATCCAAAAACCATTTTGGCACATCACTGTGCTCACTCTCATTTTTGCGTTCATATACGATGTTGCCGTCTATATCGCTCAGTGATATATAATGGTAGTTCCCACTGTCAAAATTTGCATTGATCATAGTTGACATCATAGATATGTCACCATTGGCACTTCCAAGGGATAAACTCAACGAAGTAGCAGTGTTCTTGGCATCTTCATAAAGTCTTTCCTGCACAGAATGATTTGCACTTTTAAAGTTCAATGTTAAAACCGTTGTGAGTAAAATGATTAAAAATATTGATAGCAAAAGTGCTATTTGTCTGAAGAGTGTCATATCTTTTTCCTTTTCATGTTGAGTTTAAGTTCATCCCATTTTTTATGGGATTTGTGTTGTTTTATCTTTTTGCCTGTACCTGATTTTTCTGCCCTGTAGAGACTTTCACCATTAAAGTTATAAATAGGCAGTAGATCTTTTCTTTGTGATGCCGGAAAGATCTTTTTGTTGTTATTGTCTAAAATAAGAGGTTCGCTACGGGGTGTTTTAAAGTAGGTTAAGACCATGTGGGGTGCTTTAAATTTTGTAGAGCGAACATAGGTAAAGAAAAGCTTTTTTGAGTCGATCCCCAGATACAAAAGTGCAAAATATTTACTGATGACATAATCTTCACAATCACCCATGTCTTTACCCAGAAACTCCCACGGTGTCGCCCAGTAGTCTTTTTTGTTATACACTTTCATGTCAGATGCGTACTTTACATCATTAAAAAAATCATTGACCGCTTTGAGCTTTTGCAGATCTGTTGCTTGTTTGGCATCATCAAGTACTGCTTGAAGATACAAAAATCTTTTTTTTGCAAAGATAGTATATTTTTTGGTTATTTTCTTTAGTAGGTCACTCTCCACATAAGGGGTGTCGGCATGAACAATATTTATACATAATAAAAGCAATACAACTATTTTAGAGATATACATAATGTTCTTTGTGAATGTTTTTGCAATGATTATACTAAAAATATAGTACTACATAGGTTAAAATCTTTAGAGTTGTCTTTTGTTAAAACCTGAACTTCCGGCTTTTGCCTTGATGCGAAACTCTTTGGCATAAGGTTTTAAGTAGCTTGGGATCGCTCTGCCTTTGAGTTTCATCATATCTTCTAGCATCTTCGAAGCAACAAGCTCTTTTGGAAGTTTCTTTATTTGGGTTAAGTAAGTAAAGAGCAACTCCCCAAGTCTTTGCAGGGAGATCTTGTATGTTGATTGTGTTTGTTCATATATCCAAAGACTCAAGGCATAAAAGTTTTTGTACACACTCTCATTTTCCCATAGAAGCACGATGCTTTGTTTAAAATTTCCACTGTTATAAGTAAGATCCCAAAATCTTGCAAAGCGTTTCATTGTTTGGATATCTAAAAAAGAGAGCTCATTGTTTTGTAAGATATCATAAGGGGGTATGTCACTGTAGATCATACCATACTCTATGTCATGGCGGCTTATATGAGTGCCTGAGAGTTTTTTGAGTATCCCTATTTGGATTTCACAGCTACTTAAACCAACAAGTTCATCGAGATTTGCTCCAAAACTCTCCAGACTCTCACCCGGAAGTCCTACAATAAGATCAAGGTGCATATGTGCGTGTGTTTGCTGTTCCAAAAACAGGATGTTTTCTTTGATTTTTTCAAGTTTGAGGGGTCTTGAGATATTTTGGGCGATTTTTGGATTGAGTGTTTGAATACCTATCTCAAGCTGTAGTGCTCCATGAGGAAACTGGGCGATCTTCTCTTTTATGGATGATGGAAAATGATCGGGAATAACTTCAAAGTGTGCAAAATAGGGAGGCTCTTTAGAGAGGAAAAAGTCAAGTATTTTGTTGGCTGTTTTCATGTTGAGGTTAAAAGTTCTGTCTATGAACTTAAAACTTCTCACCCCTTTGTTCCATAATTGTTCAAACTCTTCAAGGATAGCATCAAGCTCAAAGGCTCGAACCCTTTCATCCATAGAGGAGAGACAAAATTCACACTCAAAAGGGCAGCCGCGTGAGACTTCTACATAGATATAGCGGTTTTGTATATCGTTTTGTGTGTAGTATTTGTAGGGTGTTTGTATATCTTTAAGAGAGGGAGCACTCATTTTTATGATTTTTTCTTTTGGAGAGTTGTTTTGCTCTATTTCTTTACAAAGTTGATAAAAAGCAAGGTCACCTTCACCCTGAATGATATAATCAGCAGCATCAAAATTTACACGAAACGGCAGGTAGGTAACTTCGGGACCACCAAGAACTATGGTTACATCTGGTGCAATTTTTTTCAAGATATGGATAAGCTTTGCACATTCACTCGCATTCCAAATATAGACACCGATACCTATGAGCTCTGCTTCACTCAGAAGTAGCTTCTCAGCGATTGTTTGTATAGAATCATTGATACTAAATTCCAAAAGAGTTGTAGAGCTTTGAAACTCTTGTAGATTTGCATAGAGATATCTAAGACCGATGGAGCTGTGGGTATATCTGGCATTGAGTGTTGTAAGAGTGATGTTCATGTGGTATTTTAGCATAAACAAGCCAAGCTAAAAAGGAGGGGAGAAAAGCTTTGGCTTGATTGTCTAAATAGTTGTTAATAGTATCTTTTTCTCATTTATGAAAGGGGGGAAAACATAATTGAGATACCGAAAGTATATTCATTCTAAGTAAATACTAGGTAAACATATAACAATTACTAAAAATTGTTATATGTTTAAATTATATGGTTTTGTTATATTCATCAAGCATAGCATTGAGTTTTTTATAAAGCTCTAGAGACGCATCTTCCATCACTTGGAAGTTCTCGACAATATGTTTAGGATTATCATATTTTAATGCGGAATCATCTTTGACATATTCAAAGTTTTTAAACACAGAGTTGTGCACCAGAGCATGAGGTGCATCAAGCTCTTTAAATGCTTTTGTATGACCAAAACGCTCTTCACCGACGCCAAGGTACCATTTACCCATACGGCAATTTTTGTGATCACTGATAAGCGCATTTTTATCGGACTCTAAGATAATTGAATATGCTTGAGATTTGAAGATGATGTGATCAACTTTGACAAGTGTTGTAAAAAGTCTGTTTTGCACTTTAACAGCGGCAATGGAAGATTCTTTTGCAAGAGAATTAAGATGTGTAAATGTATTTTCAAACTCATGGATCACATTGTTTGAATCTTGCGCAATCTTAGAGATGTTATCAGAGTTACTTCGCATATCATTGGCATCTTGTTGCAGGGTAGAGATATTGATCTCGATCTCGTTCGTCGCTTTTTGTGTGCGCTCTGCAAGTTTTCTCACTTCATCGGCTACAACAGCAAAGCCTCGTCCATGCTCTCCAGCTCGTGCTGCTTCTATGGCTGCATTGAGTGCAAGAAGGTTTGTTTGATCTGCAATATCTTTGATAAGACTGATAACTTCTGAGATCTCGTTGGAGCGTTGCTCAAGACTTATAATACCCTCATGGCTTGATCCGATAAGATCTACCAAATGGGTGAGCTTTTGAGCAATATCGACAACACTTTGCAAACTTTTCGATGACTCCTGGGCTGTCTTTTGTGCTACATCAGCGATCTCTTCAGCGTCATTTTGTGTTGTGTTAATATCATCTTGAATAACAACAAGCCCTGCACTTACACCGCCTCCGAGTGTACTGAGGTTATGGGAGAGTTCCCCTCTTATTTTTGTTTCATACCCATTTGCTATAGAAGCTATAGCCTTATTGAGATCATTAGCGGTGGAGCGAAAAATACCATGAAGTCCGGCAGGAAAAGTACGTCTGTATGTTTTTCCTGTGGAAGCATTTTCTATGGTTGTATGAACATCTCTCATAAAGGCTTCTAGTTGATCGAGTGCATCATTTATATTCCAGGCGAGCTTAGAAAGCTCAGAGTCGTCATCCGGTATGTGAGTGATCCTGTCTTCAAGATCACCCTGTGCGGATTTTTGTAAAACCCTGTGAATAGATTTTTTTATGAGAGTATCTGTCGGTGTTTCAGAGTTATCCGGTATAACAATGGAGAGGATGACAACTAAAAAACTTACAGCAGCCAAAAGATACTGTGCAAAAATAAGGCCATAAACACCAATAGCTACAAGCGTGATGAAAAGTACTACTGTTCTTTTACTCTTGAATAGAGATGATAAATTCATCGTAACCCACTCCTTTTTCTTTTAAAATATCTGTTAAAATTTTAAACGAGGCATCTACACCACTGCTTTTTTCAACCTCTAACATCTTTGCATAAAGGGGTTTGATGATCTCAAGAGCTTTTTGGTTTGGCTGGCGCCGTACGGAGTAATACCCTACAAGATTGCCTCTCTCATCAAGTGAGGCCGTAATATTTGCAAAAACCCAGTACTCATTGTCGTTTTTTGTTTTATTGAGCACATACGCAAATACCTCCTCTTTTTTAACAATAGTATCCCAAAGGTATTTAAAAACTGCCTTGGGCATTTGAGGATGGCGGATAATGTTGTGTGGTGCTCCTAGAAGCTCCTCTTCTGAGTACTCTGCCATCTCCATAAAAATTTTATTAACGTAGGTTATTTTCCCTTTTAAATCGGTTTTAGAGACTATAAAATCGTTCTCTTTCATATGTTTTTCCATAGTTCCCTTTACCTTATACTCTAAATTTGTGTTATAATTTTGATATGATACCTATAAATATTGATATATGTCAACACTTTTAGCGACATTTTACTTTTTTTATTTTGCAATTGTTGGGGTGTATATTATATTTATGCCAAAAGTACTTTCTATGGCAGGTTACAGTGCAAGTGAGATAGGGATCATTTTTGCAGCAGGACCTTTGGTTCGTTTTGTACTCCCTTTTGCTTTTGCAAAAGGGTTAAAGCTCAATGGAAAAAATTTTAATGCAGCACTTCTCATTATGCTTGTGAGTGCCATCGCATTTGCCCTTTCACTTGAGCATTTTTACAGGCTCTTACTAGCCAATATATGTTTTGGAATAGGGCTCAGCATAGTGCTTCCATATATTGAACTGATCTCTTTGGAGTCTTTGGGCAAAGAGCGTTATGGGAAGATAAGACTTTTTGGCTCTGTCGGATTTGTTTTAGTAGCTTTGGTCTTGGTGAAGTTTTTAGACTCAGCGGATGTGGCACTCATATATCTCGTATCGCTTACCTTTTTAACGACTCTCGTCGCATTTGTGATCGCACGTAATTCCCATGACACCATAAACAAAGCAAAAGATATTCAAAATGACATCAGTTTGCTGAGAGATTGGAAGTTATGGCTGGGACTCACTTTAATGCAGGTAAGTTTTGGTGCCTTTTATAACTTTTTTACTATTTATGAAACAGATCATGGAGTAGGTCTTGATATGACTATATATCTTTGGAGCTTTGGTGTATTGGCTGAGATCTTGATGCTGTACTTTCAGGGTAGGTTTTTAAGAAGTAACCTTCTAATCATTTTGCAGATCACTACATTTGCAAGTGCTTTTCGATGGTTTTTGATCTTTTTATTCCCTCAAAATCTCCCTGTACTCTTTTTTGCACAAAGTTTACATGCGCTAAGTTTTGCACTGTTTCACTCAGCTGCTATCAGTTATCTGTTTCATTTGTATAAACACAGATCACTTGCACAGCAGTTTTTCTCAGGTATCACCTATGGGTTTGGCGGATTTGTCGGAGCTCTGTTGGCAGGGTATGTTTATGAGTTGTTCCCTGCATATCTGTTTTTGAGCTCATCAGCCATTGCATTTGCTGCATTTGTCTCTCTTTATCTGTGGCATCAAAATTCAAAAATAAAAGCGGTTTCCTGATAAAAATCATACTTCTGTATATTTTGTGGCGGTACAGAATCATACTCATAAGAGAGTTTAAAGCTTAAATAAAGCCTTTCATAAATATTGAGCTTGAGTTGAAGCTTATGTGATTGGATATAGTCTGCAACGTGAGAGATCATTGGCTGGTAGTAAAATGTATAGGTAAAGAGTGCACCGTTTGCAAATGTTCTTGTATAGGCAAGATAGGTATTTAAGATAATATTGTTCTCAATGGGGTCAGCGGAGGTGTAGCTGATATGCTCATAGAAACTACCGATACCAAAATAACCTTTAGCATTTTGCTCAGTATCAAAAACTTTAAATCGCAATCCCGCACCTGCCAGTGTTCTTTCTCTAATAAGTTTAAATTTATTGTTTTGAACCTGCCCAAGCAGCTCTGTACGAATATTTTCTTTTGTCAGAGCATGTATGTAGCGAATGTGCATAAAAAGCTTGTTTGTATTTTCTATGCTGTTGGATTTGCCGTATTCTCCGGAGAGTTCACCCCATGTAACATAGGTTTTGTTGTTGTCATAAGAGAGTCTTGCCCCTGCTTTGTAGTTGTCTCTGTCGGTGTTTCCTCTTTTGGTCTCAAGTGAAGCGTTGATTTTAGTGTGAAGACCCGGATTTTCCCCTATCTCTACGGGTGTTATTGAGATGAGAGCAAAGAGATACTGAGTTGTAAGTAGTAAAAATACAAGTATGGTTTTCATGTTTGCAAGTATATCGAAAAAGTTGTTGCTATCGGGCGTTTTTCCCGATAGTAGCAGATCACTGATTAGTAGTCAATGATTAAGTTAGCTGTAAAAGTTCTGTCTGTATATTCCTTAGTCGGTGCAGGAGTATTGACATAATCTACTTTGTAGCTAAGACCGGCTGAAAGAATATCAGAGAGCTTGCTTGTTAGTGAAGTTTTTGAATATGCGAAGTAGTTTTCAGAATCACTGAAGTCTGCTCTATAGCTTAACTCTTGAAAGAATTTCAGGTCTTTGAGAAGTTGCTTGTCATAAAAAGCAGCCAGTCTGTATGCTGTGTATTCGTTTGTTTCTTTAGAAACTTTGAATTTGTCTTTTGCATATAAAATGTTCGCTTCAAAGTTCAAGTTCTGTTCTGCTGACTTCATCGCTGTATATTTTGCAGCCGGACCGGTATAGAGTTGGTAGTCATAACTTGAGAATCTGTCTTGCTTGAACCCTAGCAGGTAACCAAATGCAAGTTTTGGTGTAACAGAATAGTCATAGTTGAGTTCTGCAGTGTATTTGTTTTTGTTTTCAATATCATCATTTGTCGCATACTGTGCATCTACAGTAAAGGCAAACATATGTTTTCCCCAGTTCTTTTTTGCTGAAGCATCAAGGTTGAATGTTTGTGTTCTTGTATTTCCCTGCGTAT
>JALUKO010000276.1 GCA_027056525.1 Helicobacteraceae bacterium
TTGATTATACAGATCCAAAAACAGTGCTTATAGCCATAAAAGAAGATTTTATGCCTGATGAGTATGCACAGATGATAGAGTTTTTGTTAAACGGTGCATCATTGGTAGGGATGCATGAAACATCGATCTATGTCAAAAACTCTAAAAGATACCCTGGTGTCGGAGCCGTTTTAAAGCTTCTGGAATTTGCCACTTCTGTAAAGTACTCTGTTGTCGGAAAACCGAATATCACTTTTTATGAGGAAGCTTTAAAAAGGATACGGCTTCAAGATGAGAAGATCGAATGTAAAGATATTATCGTGATAAGTGATGATGTTAAGGGAGACCTTGGCGGAGCTAAAGAGATGGGTATGAGAACTGTTTTTGTAACAAGTGGAAAATATAAAACTGCCAAAGAGATCGTTCCTTTTTTAGAAGAGGAATTAAAACCTGATGAGATAAAAAAAGATATGCAAGATATTTTGGAGTCAATATGAAAACCTTACAAGAGTGCAGAGAAGCCATAGACAGTATAGATAATGAAATTTTAGAGCTTTTAAACAAAAGAATGGAAGTTGTTGAAAGAGTCGGCGAGATAAAAAATGACACAGGCGGAGCAATCTACCGACCAGAAAGGGAAAAGGCGATCATTGAAAGGTTAAGTAGACTGAGTAAAGAGAGTGATGGTCTTTTAAATAAAAGCGCCATAGAAGCGATCTTTTTAGAGATATTTGCAGTTGCAAGAAACCTTGAGCTTCCAGAACGCATCGCATATCTCGGTCCTGAAGGAAGTTTCACTCACCAAGCAGCTGAGAGCCGTTTTGGAGCGATGAGTGATTACCTTTCGCTGGGTTCGATCCATTCCGTATTTAAAACCCTCGAAGCAAAACGTGCCAAGTTTGGAGTTGTTCCTATTGAGAACTCCCGTGATGGTATTGTCGGTGAAACACTCGATCTGCTGGCAAAAAGCTCTGTAAAGATCGTAGCAGAACTCTATATGCCCATACATATGTCTTTTGCAACCAAGGCCAGAAAACTTGAAGATATCACAAAAATCTACTCTAAAGATAAGGGTTTTGGACAATGTAGAGAGTTTTTGCAGGAACACGGTTTGGTTAATGTTGAACAGATCCCTGTGGAGTCAACCGCAAAAGCAGCTATTCTTGCCGCTGAAGATGAAAATACAGCAGCCATATGCTCCCATATTGCAGCTAAGCTTTATGGTGTACCGACCATGTTTGAAAACATAGAAGATGAGCATGACAGCTCTACCCGTTTTGTTATTTTAAGTGATTTTAAAAACGGTATGAGTGATGATGATAAAACTTCCATCCTTGTACGCCTGAGAGATGCAGTCAAAGCGGGTTCTTTGGTGCATTTTTTACAGGATTTTGATGATGAAAATATCAATCTCTCCAAGATAGAATCACGCCCTTCAAGAGATAAAAGCGGGTTTGGTTATTGGTTTTACATAGATTTTTATGGGCATATTGATGATGAGAAAATCCAAAAAGTTTTATCAAAACATGAGGGTGAGGTGACATGGCTTGGAAGCTATGCAAACTCAGGTCTCAGCATAAAAGGTAGAGAATGAATTTTAATAAAAATTTAGAAAATATAAAAACGTATGAAGCCGGAAAACCGATAGAACTTGTAGTTCGGGAGTTTGGTATCGAGCCTAAAGATATTGTAAAGCTTGCATCCAACGAAAACCCCTACGGATGTTCTGCAAAGGTACAAAAAGCAGTATGTGATATTGTCGCAAATATGGCTTTGTATCCTGATGACTCCATGATGAAACTAAAAAATATATTAAGCAAGCATTATGAGCTTGAAGATAAAAATCTTATTATTGGTTCGGGAAGTGATCAGGTGATCGAATTTTTAGTACATGCAAAAACAGATGAAAACAGCAAAATACTTATCAACAGCGTAACTTTTGCCATGTATGAGATCTACGCAAAACACGTGGGTGCAGAGATCATTAGAACATCTTCTCAAAAACATGACCTTGATGAGTTTTATGCACTCTATAAAGAGCATAACCCTGAGATGATATTTTTATGTACACCAAACAACCCAACGGGTGATGCTATAGATGCCGAGGAGCTTTTTTCTTTTATTGAAAAAATAGATAATGATACTTTAGTGGTGGTTGATGGCGCTTATATGGAATATGCAAGATATAAAGACAGTTCCAAAGCTGTATCACCACAAGAGCTGATAGGGAAGTTTGAAAATGTTATCTATTTGGGTACTTTCTCAAAAGCTTATGGACTTGGTGGAATGCGTGTCGGTTATGGTATCTCTAATGAGAAAATCATTAAAGAACTTTACAAACTTAGACCACCTTTTAACATTACGACTTTATCGCTTGAAGCTGCAAGTGTAGCACTTGAAGACACGGAGTTTGTAGATAAATGTATAGTTCG
>JALUKO010000277.1 GCA_027056525.1 Helicobacteraceae bacterium
GCCTGTAGTGATAGTATCATCCACAAAAACTATTTTAGTATCTTCCTTTTGTAATTCTTTACCGTATAACAATCCAAAGTTCAATACATGGTCGTTTTGTGGATCAAAGTGTATTATATTGGCGGCATTGGCAAACAATTTTTCGTTAACAAGGTTAATAAATCCGGTATTAGAATAATGGCCCGGAGCAATAATAATGACTCTGCTGGTTTCATTAAAATATTTTTTAAAGGACTCATCTTGCTTCAATGTATCAAGCCATTTACCAATATTATCGATATTATTTTGAAAAAAATCTTCTGTTCTTATGTAATAGTGAAAATGACTAGAACCTCTTTTTAAGTGTCCATATAGTAAGTTTTCAGGAGTTAAATTAAATTCGTTTTTCACGCCATCTATTTCACGTGCATTTGGTTTACCAAAAATAAGTGTAGGTGTCACAGAGGTTTTATCCGTAGAATAAAGAGGCTTTTCATCTTCAGTCTTTTCAGAAAAACATAGGACACAATCAATGGGATCATACCATTCTGATTTCAATGATAGAAGGTACTTTTGTTCTTTCTCTTGGTTTGAATAATGTTCCTTTATCTTAATGGTTTTATCTTCTTTTTTTATCCATCCGAATTTTTTTTCGATTTGAAATATGTTATTCTCATCTGGTAAATCATCTCTAATTGATGGATAATGAGCAACAAGTAGCACATTAATATAAGGTTCCAGGATTTTTTTACCTTTTAGTTTGTCAGTTAAAAAATTTTTAATTTTTATTGCTGTTGAAAATGTGCTGGCGATGGGGACAATAATAACAATATGTTTATGTGTATCGCCATAATTTTTTATAAGAGAAGGTTCATCAGCATCGCTAATTAAGTCATGATTTATTTTATTTAAAGACAAAGTTTGTTTCAGAAATTTTTCTACTAAACTGAGTAATAATTCGGAATACAGTCCGTAGCCTATTAAAGTCAACCCATCCTCTTTAAATTCATTTTCCTTGTCTATATGGATTGTCAAAATTTCTTTGGCAATAAGGAAAGCCAAACGACTGGCAAAAAAACTGTTCTGAAAAAACCTTTTAGCATAATAAAAATGGGAAATATGAATCTTTGATCCTAAGCGAAAATGGGTATCCAATATTTTGTACCCGGGTAATTCGTTAATATATTTTATCAGTTCACTCATCGTTACAGCTATTATTTTCTTGAAGTCTTAATTCATTTTGTAGTAATACCGAAGCATTATGTTCAAAAAGTGACAATCCTTTTTTACCAGGGAGTAATAAATCAAATTGTAAAAGAGTGGTTCTCGAATAAAAAAATCCGCTTTGTGCTGTTAATGCCAGTCTATTATCATCATAATCTTGACCATTGACATTGTTTTTTTGAAATAAAATCGTAGTAGCATTAAAATTAGTTTTCTTGATAAGTTGGTTTACACGGTAAAAATCCTGTTCTTCCCTCCCCCACAGAATATCTGCAAAGTAAAATCGCTCTTCCCGTGCTCCGTCTTTTAGCTTACAATAGCTGTATATCAAATTCATATTGTTCTCATTCCAATATATTTTAGCATCATGGCTGCCAACACTTTCCATTTTTTTTACAAATTGGTCATTAACACTTATTAATTTCTTCAAAATATCGACTTCAATATTTGTCACAATCAGGCTGATGTTGGGAAAGTAAAGGTTCCATGTCCCCAAAAAACGAAATAGTTGACTCTCATCGATCTTTACATTTTCAAAATCAATACACATAAAACTTTTTTGTAAATTTTCTTTGTATTGCTTCGTCATGCTATTGATGCATTCCCAGAGAGTTGTTTTATTTTCTCCATACTTTAATCTACCTCCACTAAAGTAAATGCAAAAAAGATACTTCCCGCCAGTTTTAGTATTAGAATTATTATTGTTCTCTCTTCCCCCATTACATGCGAGGTTTATTAACTTATAATTCAGTAATTCTTCCATCCCCTTAATTTCTATCAGGGAAGAGTCAAGAGGAACATTCATCGGATGTGGCAAAAGCGATTTAATTTTCTTTTCTTTCCAGATGGGAAGTACGATGTGGTAATTTGTGCCAAAAGGTATCGGATTCTTATCTACTGAAACATTATCCTTATAGGTTAAAAATGGCTTACAACTTATGCTGCCTGCTCTCAGCATACCGTCATTTTCTTTAATGAGATTTGAAAATATAAGAAGTCCTAAATGAGCAATAGCCTTTTTAGTTTGTTGGTTTAGTGTATTTCCAAGTAAAGGGTCAAGAAAATGTTCTAGATTTGTTTCGTCTTTATTCAAAGCATTTAAATCTTCCTCAAAAAGTTTTCTTATCCCTTCATCAACTTTTTCATTTTGAACAATTCTTTTTGTTTTCTCTTTAAGGGTATCAATGATGCCCTTTTCCCCC
>JALUKO010000278.1 GCA_027056525.1 Helicobacteraceae bacterium
CCATAGAGGTCAAGCTTCAAAAAATCATCATAACACGAGATGAGATCAACATAGATTGTGATCATTCCCTTACTCATGCAGAGATCAATATAAACACAAGCAATCAACGGGGACTACTGGCTTATGTTATGAACTGCTTTGAAGAATTACATATAAATATTGTTACAGCAAAGATACACAGTACAAAAAACAGAGTAAGAGACACCTTCTTAATGGAAAAACAAAATAACATATGTAATAATATCGAACAAATTTATGAATTACTAACAAATTGAAACTTAAAGGAACTATATGTGCGGAATTGTCGGATACATCGGAACTAAAAATACAAAAGAGATTTTACTCGAAGGACTTAAAGAGTTAGAGTACAGAGGGTATGACTCAGCAGGGATCGCTGTATTGCAAGGGGATGATTTTTCTGACTTTAAAGCTGTTGGCAAACTTGTCAACCTTGAAGAAAAAACAAAAGAGTTCATAACGGATAAATTTGCCGTGGGTATCGGTCACACACGTTGGGCAACACACGGAAAACCGACAGAACTCAATGCACACCCTCACCTTGGAGAATCTTCCTATGTAGTTCATAATGGTATTATTGAAAATTATGTAGAACTCAAAAGAGAGCTTCAAGACTCCGGTATCACCTTTTTAAGTCAAACAGATACGGAAGTGATCGTGCATCAGTTTGAAAAAAATCTAAAGACTTCCGAAAATGCTTTTGAAGCATTTCAACAAACTATACAAGAGATCAAAGGTGCTTATGCGGTTTTGCTTGTAACAAAATCTGAGCCGGGCACTATCTTTTTTGCAAAATACGGTTCCCCTATGCTTGTTGGTATTAATGCTGAAAATGAAAAATATTTTGCATCATCTGATACTCCCCTTATTGGAAGCTGTAGTGATGTAAACTATTTTGAAGACGGTGACTATGGCTATGTTACTGCAGATGAGATCATCATTTTTGACAAAGACTCTCAACAAAAAGAACCTGTTTTTTCTAAACTCTCAACCAATAAACTCTCAGCACAAAAAGATGGCTACCGTTTCTTTATGGAAAAAGAGATCTATGAGCAAAGTACGGTTATTGCAGATACGCTGCTTGGAAGACTGGGGGAAGATGAGATACTCTTTGATGAACTTCCAGGTGATCTTTTTGATGGTGTCAACGAGATCAAACTTTGTGCCTGTGGAACATCCTACCACTCGGCACTCTCTGCTTCATATCTTTTTGAAAGATATTCAAAAACCAGAACATCTGTTGAGATAGCAAGTGAGTTTAGATACCGTGAACCGCTTATGAGTAAAGACACTCTTTTTGTCGTCATCTCTCAAAGCGGTGAGACTGCCGATACACTAGAGACTCTTAAAATGGCAAAACAGGCAGGTCTTAAGACGCTTGCTATTTGTAATGTAGACAACTCCTCTATGGTGAGACTTGCCGATGCAACCATACTCACACGCGCGGGGATCGAAAAAGGTGTTGCATCAACCAAAGCATTTGCAACACAGGTTATCGTATTTTGGATGCTCAGCCTTTATGTCGCAAAATCTAAAAACTCACTTTCATCACAGAAAATTGCTGAACATATCGCTCTTTTAAGAGAAGTGCCTGCATCTGTCAAGGTTGATGATGAGATGCATGAGAAGCTCAAACGTCTTTCCAAACGCTATCTCCACGGGCATGGCTTTTTCTTTATTGGACGTGATATATTTTTCCCGCTTGCGCTTGAGGGAGCACTCAAACTCAAAGAGATCTCCTACTTGCACGCCGAAGGTTACCCTTCCGGTGAGATGAAACACGGACCTATCGCTCTGGCTGATCCGGAACTCTTCACGATAGCCCTGCTTCCAAAACATCTTCATTATGAAAAAGCAAAAAGTAATGTTGAGGAGTTAAGTGCAAGAGATTCGACCATATGTGCCATCAGTGCTGAAGAGTTTTCTAAAGCAGATGATTTTATTCAAATTGCTTCGCATGAGCATTATATGCTTGAATTTTTTGAAATGATGGTTGTACTTCAGCTTCTCTCTTTAGAGATATCTGTAAGACTTGGTAACGATGTTGATATGCCAAGAAACCTTGCAAAAAGTGTAACAGTAGAATAAATATTCTACTGCTCCTCTTATCCTTAATATTTACGCCAGATTAATCTATTTTTAGTTATCATATTATTATAATTTTTTATACGAGTATTAGTGAATGAAAACAAAATCCAAACTTCTGCTTGTTGTGACTCTAATGCTTTTAGGTATTACTACTGCAACAATCATAAATATTTCTCTTAACTTTAGGGATTACAGCATTCAAAGTGCAGTAGAAAAATCTCACCTAGCCGCCACCATTGTCAAAGATGGTCTTACTGCACATATGATCAACGGTATGATGGATAAAAGAGAATACTTT
>JALUKO010000279.1 GCA_027056525.1 Helicobacteraceae bacterium
CATATAAAAATTTTGCCAAACGTGCTGTAGAGTCAAGTACTACATTTAAGGCGATAACATCTTCAAGATATTTTATTTTTTTAGAGAGTGATTTAAAAAATACCAAAGCTACATCAGGGTTGTTAAAAAACTCTTTTTTAAAGCGTTCAAAGTCTATCTCTATAATCGTTCCATCTGTTTCAAACGCCGCAGAAGCAGGATAAGGAATCCCTTCTAAAACCGCCATCTCTGCTACCATTGTTGTAGGCTTAAACCTGTGCATGATGATCTCATTGTTTTTAGGATCTGTTTTGTAAACTTTTAAGATACCCTCAGTAAGAAGTATGAGAGAATTTGGCACATCTTTTTCATAAAAAACTATAGAACCTTTTTCATAATGCTTCTTCTTAGCAATCGAACTCAAGAGTTCAAGCTGTTTTTCATCAAGATTTTCAAAAAAATAAAAATTTTTTAAACTTTTCACTCTGTACCAACTTTTTAATGTGTAAATTTTAAAGCAATATATCAATACAACGCTTAAGATGTAATAACATTGATCAGAAACATCTCTATTTATCCATATTTTTGCTACACTTTAAGTCTCTATAATTTTTATATAAAGAAGTACAAAATGGATTTTAACAAATATATACACGCAGTGGGCACAGGTCCCAAAGGAAACAGAGATCTGAGTTTTGAAGAATCTCAGGATATGATGCAACAAATACTTAATAAAAGTATATACACTGAGCAGATAGCTGCTTTTTTACTTGGTTGGAGACTCAAACCTGAGACCACTGAAGAGTTTAAAGGAGCCATAGCAGCATGTGATGGCTATATACAATCAACAACCGTTGAAAATTCCATAGAACTAGGTTATCCCTTTGACGGCAAAGCAAAAAACCCTTACATATTCCCGCTTGTGGGCAAGGTACTAGAAGACTCAAAACTAAACCTAATCATTATAGGCGATGAGCAACAACCTGCAAAGGGAGGCATTACCACAAAGGATATCTGCTCCCACATTGAGCTTAGCAAAAACATTCACTATTTTGACAGAAAAAAGTTCTTTAATGAACTCCATCAACTCACTGATGTTCGTGTAAAACTGGGGCTTAGAACAGGCTTTAACACCATCGAGAAGCTTCCTCGCGTTGCAAACAGTGCGTATGCTATTACCGGTGTTTTTCATAAACCCTATGTAAAAAAATATGTGGATATTTTTAGTGAAAGGTACGAGCGTTTTGCACTGATACAAGGGAATGAAGGAACACCTGAACTCTTTAGTAAAGGAAGGCTCTGGATCGCAAAAGATAAAACACTTGAAGAGTTCATCATCGACCCTGAATATTTTGGTATCCATTACAAAAAATCGTGGGAAAAAATAACATACGAGGAATCTTTAGCGCAACTCAAAGACCCGTCTGATCAATATCTCAAGCTTGCAACGCTCAATGCTGCCATATACCTTTTTGTTACAGATAATGCTAAAAGTATAGAGCAAGCTTATGAAATGTTAGATGGATAAACTCTCCAACCATATCAAAAACATCCTGCATGGATTTTTTTTAGCTATTGGAACAACTATAGCTGAACCATCGACCATACTTCCTCTTATCGTCAACTATTTTGGCGGATCTTCCATGTTAGTCGGTTTTTTTGCATCACTACTTCGTGGTGGAGCTATCGTTGTTCAGCTTTTTGCGGCTTTTCAGGCACAAAGCTACCAAAAAATGCTCCCCTACCTCAGACGTGTTTTTCTAATACGATTTTTAGCATGGTTTTTTATTGGTATCTCTATTGTTGTATTTGGTCAGGAACATCCAAACTTTACGCTCTTTTGTATAGGCTTGGGACTGTTTGTCTTCTCTTTTAGTGCGGGCTTTGGAGCTATCTACTTTAAAGAGATTATCGGCAAGATCTTTACACACAAGTTTCGTGGCAAGACTATGTCTTACAGACAATTCTTTAGTGCACTTGGAGGTCTTATCAGTGGATCATTAGCCGCTGTAATTTTACAAAACTATGAAGCACCGCAAAGTTTTGGCTACCTCTTTATCATCAGTGCATTCATCATGGGATTTGGCTATTTGGCATTTGCCACGATAGATGAACCGATCAAGGTAGAAACAACGCAAAGAGAGAACTCTTTTAAAAAATTTTTAAATAACTCTTTTTTACTTCTACAACAAGATAAAGAGCTGCAAGTACAACTCAAAACTTTTCTTCTTGCTTATAGCTACCTCATCGCTTTGCCCTTTATTATTTTGGATGCACAGCAGAAGATCCATCTTGATGGTGTAGCTATCGGTACACTTATCACTGTTCAGATGGTCGGGGCAATGATAAGTAATTTTTTATGGGGCTATCTCAGCTCGCAAGGCTTTAATAAAATAACTGCAAACATAGCTATAAGTATGCA
>JALUKO010000280.1 GCA_027056525.1 Helicobacteraceae bacterium
TTTTAAATACTTCACGTACTTCGGCCTGACCTGTATTTTCTTCAGTAAATTTCGGTGCCATCATACCTGTGAGCATCATTGTAATATCATCAAGAAGTTGGTAAATAATAGAGTATGTTCTAATATCAACATTTTTCTGTTTAGCAAGTGCTTTGACTGAACCGGTTGGACGAACATTAAAACCAAGAAGTACACAGTTTTCAGAGTTTGCCACAAGTTCTACATCGCTCTCTGTAATTCCACCGACACCGCTAGAGATGATGTCGATCTTAACTTCTTCATTTCTCAGTTCACTCAGAGATGATTTAATCGCTTCAAGGGAACCGTGAACATCTGTTTTAAGGACAACTTTAAGAGACTTGAGTTTTCCTTCTGCGATCATCGCTGTCATATCTTCTAAAGATGATTTTGTTGATTTAGAAAGTTCTTTATGACGCTCATACTCTTTACGTTTCAGTGCGTACTCTTTTGCCTCTTTATCACTCTCCATTGCCATTAGTATCTCACCTGCAGGTGGAACTTCATTCAGACCAACCGTTACAGCAGTATGTGATGGTTTGACCTCTTTAATATTTTTTCCCATGTCGTTAATGAGTGCTTTTACACGTCCATACGCTGCACCACATACAACGTGATCACCAATTTTAAGTGTTCCGTTTTGTACGATAACAGTAGCAACCGCTCCACGCCCTTTTTCTAAAGAGGACTCAACAACAGCTGCTTTTGCAGGGGCATTTGGATTTGCTTTAAGTTCAAGCACTTCCGCTGTTAAAAGGATATTTTCCAAAAGATCATCAATACCCATATTTGTTTTAGCAGAGACCGGAATAAACTCTACGTCTCCACCCCAATCAACAGGACTGATGCCATGCTCTGCCATCTGTCCTTTTACAAGGTCAGGGTTTGCAGTCTCTTTATCCATCTTGTTGAGTGCTACAATAATAGGTTTTCCAGACTCTTTTGCAAGTTTGATAACTTCGAGTGTCTGTGGTTTCACACCATCATCAGCAGCGACCACGATAATAATGATATCGGTAATATCTGTACCACGTTGACGCATATTAGAGAACGCTGCGTGACCCGGAGTATCGATGAAAGTGATATCTTTACCATTTTGCTGGATTGTGTATGCACCGATGTGCTGCGTGATACCACCGGCTTCACCTTCAGTCACTTTTGCATTTCTAATCGCATCAAGAAGTGATGTCTTACCATGATCAACATGTCCCATAATTGTAATTACAGGTGGACGTTCAACTGCATCTGGATCTTCATCTGGTTTTGTTTCATCAACATAGTTAAATTCATCTTTTGGATCGACAACAGTAACTTCTACACCAAACTCTTCTGATAGAATTTCGATCTCATCGGCACCTAAGAAGTCATTTTTCGTCATCATCATACCAAGATCGAAAAGCACTTTAATGATGTCTGACATTGGACGTTTGAGTTTTTCTGCGAACTCATAAACACGAATATCTTCAGGAATCTCGACATGTGTTACAACTTCATCAACAACTTTCTCTTTTGTATATTTTTTACGCTTATCACGAGAAACTTTTCTTCCACGAGGTGCTTGTTTTTTGTTAGCATTTCTTCCCGCAGGTTTTGGCGTTCTTGGTTTACGAGGTTCTTCTGGAGCTATCGGTGCACGTTCTGTCGCATTTAAGTCAAGAAGTGTTACTTGATCATCCATATCCATTGTCACTTCTGCCATTGAACCACCGAAGATGTCAAGTTTTGTACCTTGATCTTTTTTCGGAGCCGGTGCTTCTTTTTTAACGGTTTTACGCTTTTTAGAAAGTTCTGCACGCGCTTCTTCGCTTAATTTTCCATAAGAAGAGACTGCCGCAGCATTTTTTTGTGGAGCGGCATAGACATCTTCTTGTTTTGGTTTTTTCTTTTTAACGATCTTAAGCCCAGATTTTTTGATAGCAGGTCTTGCTATAGGCTGTACAACTTTCAGCGTACTTTTCTCTTTTACTTCTTCTTTTGGAGTATCACTTACTGCTTCCACTTCTTCTTTTTTCTCAGGCGCAGGAGTCTCTTCTTTTTTCGAGTCCTCTTCCTTTTTAGCAGAAGCTTTCGTTGTGGCTTTTTTGGTCTCTTCTTTTTTAGGCTCTTTTTCTTCTACAGGAGTCTCTTCTTTTGGAGTATCACTTTTTTTCTGCTTGCTCTGTTTCTTCTCTGCTTTTGGTTTCTCTTCTACAGCAGGTTCACCGTTAATAATGTAATTGGCAATACTCTCAGCCTGTTCCATAGTCACTACACTCTGTGCAGATTTGACTTCCAGACCCATTTTTTTTGCTTTTTCCAATACATCCTTTGAAGCTATTCCCAGCTCCTTGGCAATCTCGTGTACTCTAACTTTTTCTGTCATCAGTGATGATCTCCTTTAGT
>JALUKO010000281.1 GCA_027056525.1 Helicobacteraceae bacterium
CGTTGGTAGCTGTAGCACAGGCACTGAAAAAAGCGCTTAGAAGAGGAAGCGACTATTGTTTTAGACTCGGCGGGGAAGAGTTTGGTATCTTGTATAAAAGTCAGGATAAACAAGAGGCGTATGCTTTTGCACAGACGATCTGTGAAGTGATCATCTCTTTAGATATCGAGCATAAAAACAATGGTGCTGAAGGTATTATAACCGCTTCACTTGGTCTGGTTTGCATGAGAAGTGATGAACTTGTAGATGATACAGCGATGTACGCACTCGCGGATGAGTACTTATACCGTGCAAAGAAAAATGGAAGAAACAGAGTTGAGTCCAACATATCTTGAATTTTTTGAAACCATCAAAATAGAGAACGCCCAGGTCTTTTATTTGAGCTGTCATCAAAAGCGTTACGAGAGTGTTTTACGCTCTTTTGGAGTGTATGAGTACAAAAACCTTAAAGATTATATCGATCCTCCGGCAAAAGGGCTTTATCGCTGTAGGCTTGTATATAAACTACACAAGAAGACGCACTCTATAGATGTTGCATATATACCTTATAAAAAAAAAGATATTCAATCTTTGCAAGTGGTTTATGATGATACTATCGAGTATAGGTATAAATCAACAAACAGGGATCGTATTAACAAGCTCTTCTTAGCAAAGGGCAGGTGCGATGATATACTTATTGTAAAAAACTCTTTAGTCACAGATACAAGCATAGCAAATATAGCTTTTTATGATGATGCGAAGGGGTGGATAACACCTAAAAATCCCCTCTTAAAAGGAACGACGCGAGAAAGACTTTTAAAAGAAGGTTTTTTAAGTGAAAAAGATATTGAAGTACAGGAGTTACAGCATTTTTCTAAAACAGCACTTTTAAATGCCATGATAGGTTGTGATGTTATAAAAGGGTGCCAAATTTTGTTATAATTGCATCTAAAGAGCAGTAATTGCTCCTATTTGGTACAAGGAAACAATAGTGCTAGACAATGTAATTAACGATCTTAAATTTGTCTCTTTAATGCAAAAACATATAGAAGAGCTCCTGATACATTTTTTTGAAAAAGAACAAAACTATGGGATATTATGTAAAATAGAAGATGTCTCATTCAACCCAATGCTTCCGGAGAGTATAAATACAGAGTTTAGACCTTTGACTTTGTTTTTTTTAGCCGGTTATACCTTTGAAACGGCACATATTCAAGATGATTTTTTGATCTTTGAAGCAGGTTTTGGACCTGAAAATTTTGGCAGTGTTGTAAGTGTTCCCTTGTTGAGTATTATGCAGATTATTATCGATGAAACGCCTGTTTTTATTAACTTGGCAAGTTATAAAAAAGAAAAAACAACACCTACAAAAGCTGTCAATAAAAATGGGGTGAAAAACTCGATGGACTCTTTTTTGTCTAATCCCGAAAATTCAAAGTTTTTGAAAAAGTAGTCTGACTTCTCAAAAAAAGAGAAGTACTAGATTTTAGTGAGGGATAAGAGGTAGTTAACTACATTGTCCACAAAGGCATCATGCTTTCTCCCTTTTAGATAAGCGATATAAAACTTTCTTTCTATCTTGTAGTTTTTAAGTCTTGCCTCAAAGAGTCTCCCCTGTGCTATTTCGCTTTGTATAACATGACGTGACATGATCGATACCAAAGGTCTTTGCGCTGTTTTATCAGCATTTACGATGGATTCTTTGATGGCTGTTGGACTTGCTAAAACACCGATAACATTGAAACTGTTACACTGTACTCCCATCTCTTCAAACACTTCAGAAGTAAGCTTTCTTGTATGAGAATTTTCATCACGACAGATCCAGTCATAGTTATAAAGATCGTCCGCTTTGAGTTGTTTTGGAAGTGGCTGGTTGGAAAATACAACAAGCTCATCCTCAACCCATTCTCTGTAGATGATCCCTTCTCTAAAGATAGGTGATTCTATAAGCGCGACATCGATCTTTTTCTCTTCAAGTTGATCAAGAATTTCACCAGAAAGAGCGACATGCATATAGACCTCATTGTTGATCTTCTTTTTGATCTCCCCTAAATAGTTTGGAAGAACATAGTTTCCAATAGCAAAAGAAGACCCCATAACAAAAGTAAACTCTTTGTTGATGATTTTAAGAAGCTCTTTTTCGCTGTTTGCAATCGCTTTTTCAAGTCTAAGAGCAATTCTAAAGAGATCTTCACCCTCTTTTGTCAGTAAGATACCGTTTTTCTTTCTTTCAACGATTTTTGTATCAAGATAATCTTCTATAAACTTTATCTGTTGCGTAACAGCCGGCTGTGAAATGCCGAGTTTTGCCGAGGCTTTTGAGAAGCTTTTTTCTTTAATAACCATCAAAAAAGTTTGTAGTTTTGCAAAGTCTTTTAGCATTATATTCCCTACTAAATATTATTAATATAAAAA
>JALUKO010000282.1 GCA_027056525.1 Helicobacteraceae bacterium
GTACACAACAGTACGTATGAGCTCTGCAAAAAAAACCTACCTGACACTTCCAAGCACTGCAGTTATCAGAAAAAACGGTACCTTTTATGTCTTTATAGTTGGAGAGTTTGAGGGTGAGTATGAGCCTCTAGAGGTACAAATCGAACCACTCAACGCTAACACATACACTATTCTCAGTGGCTTAGAAGCCGGAGATGAAGTGGTCAACAATGCACTGTTTATGATGGATAGTGATGCACAGATCAACGGTCTGTACTAAAGGATAAGTAATGATTGAAAAGCTCATATCATTTAGTATAAAAAACAAATTTTTAATACTAATGGCATCTTTGTTCCTGGTTCTAGGATCGTATTGGTCCATGAAAAACACACCACTCGATGCTATTGTAGATCTCTCACCTCCACAGGTGATCGTACAGCTCAACTGGGCGGGGCAATCTCCTGAGATCATAGAAGATCAGGGAACATACCCTCTTGTTTCACAGTTTTTAGCGATAGCAAATATTGAAACAGTACGTGGTTTTTCCACCTATGAAAATGCTCTTATCTATATCATTTTCAAAGAGGGAACAGATCTTTACTGGGCAAGAAGTCGTGTGCTTGAGCAGTTGGCCTCTATGGGTTCTCAACTTCCAAGTGATATGGAAGTGAACCTTGGTCCTGATGCCAGTGGCGTAGGCTGGGTTTACGAGTATGCGCTTACTTCCAAGAGCAAAAACCTCACTGAGCTCAGAACCTTGCAGGATTACTACTACAAGTATGCACTTTTAGGTGTGGATGGGGTGAGTGAAGTTGCCTCTATCGGTGGATTTATCCCAACCTATCAGGTAACACTTAAAAACGATACGCTTGTCCGCTACAATCTCAGTATCCAGGATGTCGCAAAAGTTCTTAAGCAAAACAATAACGATACCGGTGGACGTATCGTCATACAAAACGGTTATGAATGGATGGTTCAAGCAAAAGGCTACCTCAAAAGTTTGGATGATATTCGAGATCTTGTTGTCACTACAAAAGCGGGTGTTCCTGTTACCCTGGGAGATATTGCAAGAGTTGAACTCACCCCTGCGGCACGTCGCGGTATGGCTGATCTCAATGGTCAGGGTGAAGTTGTGGGCGGCATCGTGATGGTTCGCTATGGAGAAGATGTGTATGCCACCATCAAACGTATAGAGAAAAAAATGGCTGAGCTTAAAGTGGATGGTGTGGATGTCGTTGTCACCTACAATCGCTCCGAGCTGATAGAAAAAGCGGTCGATACGTTGAAACATACACTGATCGAAGAGAGTGTTATCGTTATCATCATCATCGCTTTGTTCTTGATGCACCTACGCTCTTCTATCATCGTTTTGATTATTTTACCTCTTACTATCGGGGCAACATTTTTGTTAATGAAGCTCTTTGGAATCGGCTCCAATATTATGAGTCTGGGAGGGATCGCCATCGCTATCGGTGCGATGGTAGATGCCACCATAGTGATGATAGAAAACGCCCATAAAACCATCATTAAAAAAGAGGAAAAAAAAGGCTCTCCGCTAAGCAAAGAGGAGCGTTTTGCAGCGATTGCAAGTTCTTCTAAAGTGGTGGGACGTCCTATATTTTTCGCACTTTCTCTTGTTGTCGTTTCGTTTTTACCTATCTTTGCACTCTCAGGGCAGGAGGGACTGCTTTTTTCTCCACTCGCATTTACCAAAACATTTGCGATGATGGCAGGAGCGATTCTCTCTATCACGCTTGTTCCTGTTTTGATGCTTTACTTCGTCAAAGGAAGAATTTTAAGCGAAAGTAAAAATCCGCTCAATCGTTTCTTTATCTGGCTTTATTATCCGGTTATCGTCTATGGACTTAAGCTCAAATATTTAGTTTTGATTATGGTAGCAGTTTCACTTTGGTTTATGTACCCTGTTTATAAAGGTCTAAAGTGGGAGTTTATGCCCCCTCTTAATGAACAAAGCGTCATGTATATGCCAGTTACCCCCTATGGTATCAGTGTCGATCAAAGCAAGATGATCACACAAAAAACAGATGCCATTATCAAAAGCTTCCCAGAAGTTGAGATGGTATTTGGTAAGGGAGGTCGTGCCAATACAGCCACCGATCCTGCTCCACTTGGAATGATTGAGACTATTATCACCTTTAAGCCCCAAGACCAATGGCGAGAGGGAATGACACATGAAAAACTGATGGATGAGCTTGAAAATGCTCTTCAGGTTCCCGGGCTTGTAAACTCATGGACCTACCCTATACGCGGTCGTATAGATATGCTTCTAAGCGGGATACGTACCCCTTTGGGCATTAAACTTTACGGAAGAGATGCCGCAGGACTTCAAGAGTATGGTAAAAAGATCGAAGATATTTTACGTCCATATGAAAAAACGATGTCTGT
>JALUKO010000283.1 GCA_027056525.1 Helicobacteraceae bacterium
CACCAAGTAGTACACCATAAGCGTTAGCGAAATCTTTGTTTCTAAAGTCAGAAGCAACAGTTAACTTGTCGATCCCCTCAGCTGAACAGAATCTACCTGCAGCAAATGGAAGGTCCATAGAAACAACTGTAGTTTTAACACCTTCTAAGTTAGAAGCTTTTGCATTGAAGTTACGAGTTTCAGTAGCACATACACCTGTATCTAGTGAAGGAACAACAATGATAAGTTGTTTAACGCCTTGAGCGCCACCAACTGTAACATCACCTAAACCATCAGAGTTTACAACTGTAACCTCTGGTGCTTTGTCACCAACATTTACTTCATTTCCTAATAACTCTACGTCTGTACCTTTAAATTTTGTAGTTGCCATTTTGGCTCCTTGTTTTTATATTTTTGTTTTGTTAGCAGAAGTATATTTTAAATCGGATAATTTTACTCTTAATTAGAAAAGAGCTGTTATCACATAAGCTATTTTTAAGTTTAAAGTTTACTTTTTGGAACAATCTCTAGCTCATCTAAAGAGCAAAACTGTTTTTTCTCATACATCTCTATAGCGACCCTGCCTATCATTGCGGCATTATCTGAACAATATTTAAGCTCGCTCAGAAGTAACTTTGCACCATAAGGCTGCAACAACTCCTCTATTTGAGAGCGCAAATAAAGGTTTGCACTTGCACCGCCCACTATGGCAAAACTCCTTGGAGGATGCGTTTTAAAGTACTTTTTTAACTTCATAGTTAGATGTTTTGTAGCAATATGCTCAAAAGAAGCTGCGATATCACTGTATTTTGTTTTATCTTCACCGGCAGCTTCCACCGCCAGACGTACCGCGTTTTTAAGTCCTGAGTAGGAAAATGCTATGAGAGGAGACTGATGCAGCGGTACGGTAAAGTTATAGGCTTTCCTGTTGCCCTCTTTGGCAAGTTTTTCTATAAGAGGACCTCCGGGATAACCAAGCCCCATCATTTTTGCAACCTTATCAAAACTCTCACCAAAACTGTCATCCATACTTTTAGCCACTGTGGTGATCTCACAAAGACCTTTCACCTCCATCACCTGCGTATGGCCTCCTGAGACCAACAACACCGTTAAAGGGAAAGTACTCTCTTTTTCAATAAAGAGTGAGTATATATGTCCCACAAGATGATTTACGCCGATAAGCTCAATACCAAGCGACACCGCTATCGCCTTTGCCATACTTACACCCTCAACGAGAGTTACCGCAAGTCCCGGAGTTGATGTTACAGCAACCGCTTTGAGCTTCTCAAAGTAGGGTTCACACTCCTGTAAAATCCTTGGCAATGCTTCAGCATGAAGTCGTGCCGCAAGCTCAGGTACAACACCGCCATATACGGAGTGTTCAAGCTCCTGAGAGATTTTCTTATGAAAAAGCAGCTTTTTAGTTGCTATCTCAGTGATCGCTATGGCACTGTCATCACAAGAACTTTCTATACTCAGTATCATTGTTTGACCTCTTTTAATGCACAGTTTTTCGAATAAGGAAGGGTTATTTTAAAACATGTATTTGTCTTGCAGACATCACCCATACTGCATGAGTTACTTAGCTCAATGCTACCGTTAAAAATTTGCTCTATTATTTGTTTGGACATATACAAACCTATACCTGTGCCTTGATATTTTTCTTTTGTAGTGAAATAAGGATCAAAGATTTTATCTTGAATCTCCAAAGGGATCCCCCCTCCGTTATCACAACACTCTATTTTCAAGCCATCATACAGAGTCGTAAACTTGAGGTTTATGGTTTTTTCCTCCATCTTATCATCAAAAGCATCTTTTGCGTTGTTTAACAAGTTTAGAACTACCTGTGATATGGAAGAGGCTATCAGCACTTCGCCGTTGTTTGCTTCAACCTCAATAGTAAGTGTGATGTATTTGTTTTTTATATGTGCATCTATAATGCTTCTGATCTCTTTTATAATAAGATCCAACTCTCTCATCTTAGTGTAGGTTTTTTTATCAAAAAAGGAGATGAAATCATCAATGGTCGTAGCCAAATAGGTGACGTTATCTTCCATAATATCAAAATATTTTTCGAGCTCAGCATCGCTTTTTGTGGAGGTTTTTGCTGTTAATATTGCCAGATTTATAGTGTTTAGGGGCTGTTTCCACTGGTGCGAAATATTGGCCATCATCTCCCCCATGAGCACAAAACGAGCCTGCTCAAAGAGTATAATATCTTTTTGTTTGCTTTTTTCCTTCTCTTTGAGCAGTTGCTCCTTTAACTCCCTTGTTCGTTTTACAAATCCAAGAAGCACAATAATAAAAAGCGGGGTAAATACAACAGAGATGATAAGAGAGTAACGAAACAACACTACCGAATAGGTATCGCAAAAAAGAAGCGTGCACAGATAGACAAGGAC
>JALUKO010000284.1 GCA_027056525.1 Helicobacteraceae bacterium
CTTGAGAGAAAAATTGATAACGGTTTTTTCCGTTGTCTTTTGCATTGTACATCGCAATATCGGCATTTTTAAGAAGTGTCATGGAATCTCTTGCATCATCAGGGTAGATGGCGATACCGATACTTCCTGTGATATGCATTCGGTTGTCATCAATCACAAGTGCAAGACTCATTTGCTCGATCATCTTATGTGCGATCTCTTCGGCTGTAACGGCTGAGTCTAAATCCTCTATGAGAATGTTGAACTCATCTCCGCCTATACGTGCCAAAAGATCATTTCTTCTCATCACATGAGAAAGATTGTGTGCTACTTTAATAAGAAGTTTATCCCCTACGTTGTGACCCAGAGTATCGTTGATACTTTTAAATTCATCAAGATCAAGAAAGAACACTGCCAGTTTCGTTTTGTTGCGTTTAGCTCTGCTGATTGCATTTTCCAAACTTGTTAAAAACATAGCTCTGTTTGGCATTTTTGTAAGCACATCATAGTGGGCAAGCTCATCGAGCTGAGACTCACGCTCCTTAATGGTCTGAGCCATTTTATTGAACTCTTGAGAGATAAGTCCGAGCTCATCATTGTTTTTAATGGAGATCTTATGGGAGTAATCCCCTTTTGTGATGATGCCAATACCATGAAGGAGACGCTTGAGAGGCACAGAAAGAAGACTGTTGAGTATGATAAGACTTATAATGAGTGTAACAATAACAATAGCGGCAATACTTGTAAGAAGCATACTTTTACTCTGCATTAAAGCGCGTTGCAGTTCAGATTTGTTAATGTTTGCCGTTAAAAGGAGAAAGTCATTTCGCAAGGGAATTTTTACTGCACTAAAAAAGTAGTGTTCATTACTTCCCAAATAAAGATCTTCATAAGTATACTTAGAATATAGAAATGGTAAAGAGCCAAACTCTTTTATATCTGATGTGTGTACATGGTTATTATGCTGTACTTTGATAGTGTTGTGCTCAAAGTAATAATTTAAAATCAGGTTATCAATATCTACGAGCTTGTTAAGATCATCGATAGAGAGGTGTCTATTGGTTTCTATATAGCCGACAATTTCACTTGTAGTATCTTTTGGGTCTCTGTAAATGGGTTGAATAGAGACCATGTTGAGTTTGTTGTTGGAGTTCTCGTTGAAGACCCCGCTACTATGATTTTTTTGGAGTTTTGTATCAATATCATGAGGCTTCTTACCAATACGAAAAAAATCGTCTTTTGTATCTTTTGCAAAATAGAGAGGTTTTGCATTTTGGTACGAAACATACCCAATGACATCCTCTTCTCTGTCAACAAAAGCAACAAGTTCGCGTTTTGTGTTATAGATCGCTATATGATCACTTGTAGAGTATTTGCCCTCAAGACCTAAAATATTAATAATTCTTTTTTTCTCTTCATCAAAAATAGAGTTTTGATAGTTGTAGATGTTCTCATAGTTTTTAATAAGGTTGAGTGAGGCGATAATATCTTCATTTTCAGAGATAAAAAATGAACTCTCCAGCAAACCGGTTTTTATTGACTGCAATTGTGCTTTTGTACTTACAAATGCTTCGTAAAGCTTCTTTTTTGCATTTTTATGAAAATAGTCATGCAGGTAGTTGTTACTGATGAGACCGATCGTGCTCATGGAAGCTATGGTTAAAAAAAGAGTATAAAGTACAAGCTTGAACTTAAGTGAAAAGAAGTGTCTCAATCTATACACCTTGATTAAAATATTGGTTTGATCTCATCAACATTGTCCTTGGTTACCTGAATGGTATCTAGTATAATCTCTTTGGGTACTTTTTTGCCTGAGAGTATCTCTATGGCTGCCTTTGCACTCTCTTTGGCACTGAGAGAATAGACGAAACTGCTGTCTTGATAACCGTACTCAATGGCTTTTTTTGCAAAGGAGGTATAGTCTATCCCAACACTTATGATAGAAGCAGGGTCAACATTATGTGCTCTTAAAGCCATCCTCGCTCCTACCAGCATACTGTCACTTTGGGACATTATAGCATCAAAATGTCTTTTTTCTTTGAGAAGCTTTTCAACACCGATAATTGCATCGCGCCCTAAGTAGTTTGCTGTATATTCTAGTACCTTTATATTTGGATATTGTTTGATGACCTTGTAAAACCCTTTGGTTCTTTTTCTTGTAACATCGGCTTTAGGGATCCCTTTTAGTAAAAGGATTGTCCCTTTATAGTTCATTTTTTTTACAAGATACATTGCAGCATCTTGAGCGATTTTTTCATTGTCTGGATGTATATAGGTTGTAAACTCATCGCCTTTGATACTGCGGTCAACCATGATGACAGGTATGCCAAGCTTATATGCCTTTGAGATGATGGCCGCTGTTATCTCTTCATCGTAGG
>JALUKO010000285.1 GCA_027056525.1 Helicobacteraceae bacterium
ACATGGCACGCTGGCTTCTGGTCAGGTTTTGCAAGCTCTGCCCTTGCTCCACTCGCAGGTAGTGCAAAAACCTTTGAGGGTAAAGTAGCCATGAATGCCATTGTCGGTGGTACTGCCTCAGAGTTAGGTGGTGGGAAGTTTGCCAATGGTGCTGTGACTGGGGCGTTTGTGATGATGTATAATGAGATGGGGCATGGAGCAAATAGAGCATATAAAAAGCATAGTTTAGGTATTTCTAAAGGATTTAAAGATTTATATGACGGCATTATTTCTATCCCAACAGCACTTATTAACTATGGTGACTACCTTGCAAGAGTTACTGGGTTTAGAGATTGGCAAAATGGAAATATATTACCTTGGAACAAATGGGAAGCCCAAGTTGAATATAAAGTTTTAATGTACGCACTGGAGAATCATAAACTAGATATTGCATCAGGACTTTGGCAGGATATGCTCAATAGACCAAATTATTATATTGGTGGGTTTGCGGCAGGGGCAGGATTGGGATACATAAATAGTGTAGCAGGTGGATTATATACTGCGGGATCCTTTAGTGTTAAACCTGCTGCAGCAGCAACAGACTATATTCATACAGAAATTAATCCATTTCATTAAATAAGGAGTATATACATGAAATTAAAATTTATAAAAAGCATAACAGATATATTTTCTATAAAGTTAGGTAAAATTGTTGTAGATGATGTAACAAAAGAGTGTTATCGCGTACCCAAAATTGTATCTTCTTTTTTTTCAATATTTCATTATGGAGGTATTGGAGCATTACTTGCAGTTTTTATATTTTTGTTGCTACCAAATATATTTAATAGCATTAGCATAACTATTATTGTGGCACTAATTATATATTTATTGTTTGAGGTATTGATGCTTTTACTTTTGCCTCTTAAAAAAATAAATTGTTGGGAAAAAAGTTTGCAAGAAAAAAAATAAAAAGATGTCTTTTTTGCGACTGGTACACTTTCAGGCACACTCAAAGGAGCCGCCTTTGGGGCGATTAGTGCTGGGATAGCGTATGGGATAGGTGAACAATTTGGACATGCAGGAAGTATCTTCGGTAAAAATGTCAAAGCAGGACAAGCCTTTATCAAAGCTACCGCCCATGGGTTAAGCCGTGGTGTCATAAGTATGGCACAAGGTGGCACATTTAAGTCAGGCTTCGCATCTGGCTTTAGCTCTAGCTTCTTTAGCCCAGGTACTAGCCTTGGAGGAGATGGCGCAGGAGGCTTTACACTTAGGACTACCATCTCAGGTGTGGTAGGTGGTACTGCGAGTGAGATAGGTGGTGGTAAGTTTGCCAATGGTGCTATTAGTGGGGCGTTTGTGCATATGTTTAATGCGGAGAATTTGGTTAAAGATTGGTTAACAGGTGATGGTGCTAAGATGCGAGTTTATGGACCAAAAAATAAAATGACAAAAGAGCTATCAACTGATCCTGCCGTAAGATATCATAAATCAGAATTTCTAAAAAATGGAAATATTCTTGGTAGAGCAAAATATTATCCTACAAAATTTGGTCTTACTGATTTCTTTTTTGGAAATTCAAATACCTTGCAAAATATAGGTTCTTATGGATTAAGCATATATGGTACAGGTGAGAATGAATTAACTTTTGTTATATCGAATGATATGGGTTTTAGTTCGTTGACAGCAGGATTGTTTTCTAATTTTGATAGTGGTTCAATGGCAACAATTGAAACTTGGTTTTGGTGGAAGGAATCTATAAAATGAAAAGATATATATGGATAATTGGAATATTGGCGATAGGTTATATAATAGCTTCAAATTTTTTTATTAATTTTTTTCCTCCAACAGAAAAGGAATTAGCAGGAAACTATGAAAGTCATTATGAAAATAAAGTATACAGACTTATGATTTCATCAGATAAAACAGTTTCGTTAGAAGTTAAAAAGAATAATACTATTCTTTATCAAGATACGTGTAGGGATTACAGTTTAGAAATGGAAGATTATGGGGTATTCCCTATAGCTACCTTATCATTCAATAAGTGTAAAAATATGGATTCAAATACAATGTTGAAACGCGATTTATGGTTTAATGTTTTAATTGGAAATAATGGTAGCGAATTAAGAAGAATTGATCCTGATGAAAATATTTATTTTAAAAAAATAGACTAAGGTTAGAGGCAATAATGATAACCTACCCCATAAAAAGCAAACCTACGCTAAACTACTAAAAACCAAAGGAGTTAAAAATACAAACCTCGCAACAAGGGAGTGTTAGAAATTCCGTGTCAGTCTGATAAAATACTATCAAGGACTGACAATGAAAGAAGAAATAGAGTTTGATTTCGATGAGATACTCGACAAATT
>JALUKO010000286.1 GCA_027056525.1 Helicobacteraceae bacterium
AAACAAACTATACCTTGGAAAAAGCAGCCAAAGTGAAAAGAACTGCAAAAATGGTTGAGAAGTACTGTTTGCAACACGGCTATGAGAATAAAGTCATTTTCTCACATCAGAAAATGGCACTAGGTGTGGGGTATGAAGAGGTTAACTATATCAAAAACAGATACAAAGAGTTTCGAGAACTTTATCCTTATATGAAGCTCTACACTAAAGAACAGCTCAAAGAGATTGAGCCTGCCGTAGTGTTTGACGAGGATGGCGAAGAGCGTCCTGAAGATATTATTGCTATGGGTGCACAGGGGGAGTTTACAACAGTTGACTTTAAAGCTTTAAGTGACAGTTTTATCGATAATACCTTAAAAATTGAAGACAAAGTCACAGATATATTTTTTAACAATGAGGTGAAAAATATTCAAAAGATCGGAAGTACATACCATGTAGAGACCACTATGAGTCAATTTACGGCAAATTTTGTCGTGGTTGATGCGGGAGCACACAGTCTTTATCTGGCGCATAAAATGGGACACGGACTTGATTATGGTTGCTTGCCGATGGCAGGAAGTTTTTACATAGGTAACCGTAAGATCCTCAATGGAAAAGTTTATATGGTACAAAACCCAAAACTCCCTTTTGCAGCGCTTCATGGTGATCCTGATATCTTAGTCAACGGTTTTACCCGTTTTGGTCCAACTGCTTTAATGCTTCCAAAACTTGAACGCTACAAGCCCGGAACATATTTAGACTTTTTCAAAACTTTACGGCTGGATCATAATGTCATTAAAATCTTTTATGACCTTCTTAAAGATGCAGATATCAGAAACTATGTACTGAAAAACTTTATGTTTGAGGTACCTTTTATAAACAAAAAGCTTTTTGTTCAAGATGCAAGAAAAATCGTTCCTGCTTTGAGTGAGGATGATATCTCCTATGCAAAAGGGTTTGGTGGCATCAGACCACAGATACTTGACAAAAAAGAGCAAAGACTTATGCTTGGTGAGGCTTCTATCAATACAGGGGAGGGGATCATTTTTAACATGACACCATCTCCGGGTGCCACTTCATGTCTTGGAAATGCACTGCGTGATGTGGAAGTGATCTGTGAATATCTTGGAAGCTCTTTTGATAAAGAAAAATTTTATGATGAGCTGATTGAAGAGCAACCTTTACGAGGAGTAGATTATGCAATCTGAATATAGAAAAAAACTTCTGTACATAACAGACCAACAGGAATACACTGAACATGGAACGATTGGTCCACTTTTTCATGGATATTTAAAAGATTATATGAATATACATGTGGTTTATTTGACAAAGTTTAAGAACTCTTTTCAAAAAAAAGATACAGACTATGTTGTTCCACAACAATATAC
Organism: Helicobacteraceae bacterium; assembly: GCA_027056525.1. Taxonomy (GTDB): domain Bacteria; phylum Campylobacterota; class Campylobacteria; order Campylobacterales; family Sulfurimonadaceae; genus Sulfurimonas. The sequence goes on from JALUKO010000286.1 coordinate 1,368, forward strand.
AAAAGAGATATGTAGGTATCTTGATGTAAAAGATGTAGATCTTGCTTCATTTGATCTTATCTTTGTTCGCAATATGCTTGATGTGCTTTCAGATGTTTTGAAACATAAAAAGCAATACGGCTACAAAGTAGGGTTTCGGGTCTCTTTTCCAAAAACAGAAGTAGCTTATGAAGCTCAAAAAGCACACAACAGCTCCTCCTCTTTTTTTGGAGTCATTGGTAAATATACCCAAGAATTTAACAAAAAACGCTTGCTTTCACAGTGTGACCTTTTTATGCCAACTTCCAAAGAGATGCAAGAAGAATTTTATGGCAACATAGAGGTGGAAAGTTTTCCACTTCCGGCAGGACTTGACCCTAAGCGAATCACTCCACACCGAGCTTCAGACGGTAATGAACGTCATTTTATTTATGTAGGAACACTTGACAGTTTGCGGGAGTTTGACAAAGTGTTGCTTGCCTTTAGTAAACTCGCTTCCAAAGAGTGGCATTTAAACATATCAACACTCAACACGGATTTTGCAAAACAAGTGATACAAAACTACCCTAAGATCATTCATAAAGTCACTATCTTACATGCCGAAAATTTGGATGAATTGATGAAGCAGGTCGATGATTGTGATGTTGGTATTGCTCTTTTACCCGATATTCCCATATATTCTACTTCTATACCGGCAAAAGTGATGGACTATTATGCCTGTGCTTTGCCAGCAATGCTGACAGACAACTCGAAAAACCGAGCACTCTTTGATGATGAAGATGCTTTGTTTTGCAGGTTTGATATAGACTCTATCGCCTCTAAGCTAGAGGAGATTATAGCGATGTCTCAGGATGATATAGCAAAAATGGGACATGCAGGACAAGCAAAGCTTCTCCAACATAAGCGTAACTATGAGATCATGGCAAAAGAACTTTACGAGAGGTTAAAGTCACTCTAAAGAGCTTATCTCCAGAGTATTTCAAGATCATTTGAGAGTAA
>JALUKO010000287.1 GCA_027056525.1 Helicobacteraceae bacterium
AAATAACAGCAAATATTATTACCCTTAATGAAGAAAAAAATATTGAAAAAGTTATAAAATCGGTTCAAGAAGTTTGTGATGAGGTGCTGGTCGTTGATTCACTCAGTAGTGACAGAACATGTGAGATAGCTGAGTCCTTAGGTGCTAAAGTTGTAAAGCAGGAGTACCTTGGTGATGGAAGACAAAAAGCTTTTGGTGCCCCTTTGGCAAAGTATGATTGGATTCTCAGTATCGATGCCGATGAGCGACTCGATACAAATGCGATCGAAGCCATAAAAAACCTAGATCTTGATAGCACACGCTACGATGCGTTTAGTTTTGCAAGAAAGAGCTATGTGGGCAAGAACTTTATCAAACTTTGGTACCCTGATAGAGTAACAAGACTCTACAACAGAACCAAGTGTGGCTACACAACAGCGGGTGGTCATGCCCGGGTTGATACACAAAACGTAAAAGATTTGGATGCTGATATGCTGCACTATTCTTATGAAGATTATGCTCATATGATTCAAACGACGCATAAGTTTATCACACGCGGTGCGAGAATAGCATACCAAGAGGGTAAACGAGCGAGTAAGTTTGACCCTTTTTTACATGGTGTGGGTGCTTTGTTTAAGGCTTTGATCTTAAAAGGTGGAGCATTCCATGGGCTCAATGGCTGGAATGTAGCGGTCATTTCAGCGTTTAGCTCCTATATGAAATATGCTTTAATAGTGGAGATGCAAGAAAATGAGTAAAAAAGTTGTAATGGAGCTGTGTATGTCTCCTGATCTTGGTGGGCTTGAACTTTATATGGTAAGAGCGGCCAAGGCACTCAAGGATATGTTTGAAGTGATCTCTGTTTTAAATGAAGATACAAAGCTTGAGCAGTATTATGAGGATGCTCAAGATGAGTATATAAAAATAGATAAAACATCTAACTTTTTTATGTTTGGTGCTGCGAAAAAACTTGCAGATGTGATCGATGCAAGAGATGTGGCTGTGATCCATCTTCACTGGACGAAAGATATACCTTTTGTGGTGCTGGCAAAACTGCTCTCAAAGAAAAAACCAAAGTTGGTGCAAACGCGTAACATGACGATGACACGTTTTAAAGATGATTTTTACCACAGGTTTTTATATAAAAATATTGATTTGATGCTGCCTGTAACCTATCAGGTTAAAGAGCAACTAGAGAGATTCATTCCTCAAGATATTCGTCCTCAGATTGAAGTGCTTTATATGGGTTCTGAAAAAGTTGAACAATTAAGTGATGATGCACTAAAAGGTTTCCAACGAGAGATTGGGTTTGAAGAGGAAAATTTTAATGTTGGAATGGTTGGCCGTATCAATGAAGCAAAAGGGCAGCATCTTCTCATAAAAGCACTCTCCAAAATAGATAATGAGCATGTTCAGGCATATTTTGTCGGACATGAGATGAAAAAGGGTTATACAGAAGAGCTTAAGCGTTTAGCCAAGGATTTGGGTGTTGCAGACAGGGTACATTTTTTAGGTTTTATGAAAAATCCTCACCATTTTTTTCAAGCCTGCGATGTGATAGTGATGGCTTCTAAAAGAGAAACCTTTGGTCTGGTTGTGATAGAAGCTATGCAGGTTCAAACTGCTGTTATCGGTTCAAACAGCGGTGGTGTGGTAGAGATCATAGATGATGAACACACAGGACTTCTTTTTGAAGTTGGAAGTTCTGAGAGTTTAGCACAAAAGATACAAAAACTTGTAGATGATGAAAAGCTCAAAGAAAAAATTGCTTTACATGGGCAAAAAAAATGTGAAGAAAAATTTTCCAATGAAAAACAGTTTAAGAAGTTGGGAGCTATCATAAAGGATTTGAGTGAAAGTTAGTGTTATTGTCACAACCTATAAAGACAATGCAACCCTCTCTCTTGTTTTACAAGCTCTGATGTTGCAAGATTATGATGATTTTGAGGTGGTTGTCGCAGAAGATGATGATGCACAAGAAACAGCCAAACTACTGCAAACATATACAAACAAACTCACTATCAAGCATATCTTTCATCCCGATACCGGACGAACAAAAACAACAATTCAAAACAAAGCGATTGTTGCAAGTAGTGGAGAGTATCTCCTTTTTATAGATGGGGATGTACTGCCCCATTCTCGTTTTATAAGCTCACAAGTAATGATTGCTAAAAAAGGTCAAATATTGGCTGGAAGAAGAGTGAATTTGGATAAAAAAACCTCTCAAGCGATACGAGAGGGGAAGCTTGGCGTGCGTACATTGGAGAAGTTTTATTTTCTTTTTGCGTTGAAATTTATGTTCAACAAAGATATACGATGGGAGCAGGGCTTGTATATGAGTCCAGGCTCTTTCATATACAAACTCTTTCTTAGTAAAAGAAAACGTGCAGTCGCTATTTTGGGCTGTAACTGGTCATGTTTTAAAGAGGACTTTGTAGCGATTAATGGTTTTGATGAGGGTTATGAAAACTCCTCTATTGCAGATGATACGGATTTGGACTGGAGATTTAAAATGGCAGGATATAGTGTGAAATCAAGTAAAAATATAGCGATTGTATATCATCTGTATCATGAAAAATCTGATACACTCGGCGGTGAAAACGGAAGAGAGCAAATGAAAGAAAGACAGATGAAAAATGTATATATTTGTGAAAACGGGATTAGGAAAGGGTAGGTTTTTTTGCTTCTAAAGAGTTTGTGAGATAAAAAGTATAAAAACTTGCCATGATAATATTGTTTACATAAACACCAAGCCACCTGCTGTTAAATGTTTCAAAGTTATTTATGATGAGCCAGTAGAGTAAAAAAGTGATGGCAAAAGGGAAAAATATTTTTCTATTTTCATGGCTTAAAGAGTCATCTTTTATACTTTTAATGATGAAATAATAAAGAGCTAACATGAAAAAGAGTCCGATAAAGCCGTAAGCAACCAAAGTTTCTATAAAAAAGTTATGTAAGTGCCCAAATCGCTTTTTTAGACTCTCATCAAATCTTTCTGATTGTCGGATCACTTCGGGTATCGCTTCTGAATCCAGACCTAAAATCGGATGGCGTTGTATCCACTCAAGAGCATCTAGCCAAGAGCTCACTCTGATCCCTATACTGGACATCTCAATAGAAGTGTTTTGATCTATAATAGAGTCTATAGTAGTTTGTTCGTCTGAGATTCTCTCTTGTATGATAGAGGAGTTTGTAAGTAAAACAAATGCTCCTACTGTTAAAAGAGCCCCAATAAGAATCATTTTTATGTTTTTAATATGGTATATTTTTACATAGGTGATGATTCCAACAACAATGGCAATAAACAGCCCAAGCCATACTTGTCTTGACTGTGTAATCACAACGAGATAAGTGAATAAAAGGATCGATACAAAGGTGCCAAAAAGGAGTAGTCTCTTAATGTTTTTAGAAAAGATGTCAGCGTGGTAGGTGAGATAGAACAAAAAGAGTGAGATCAGTAAACTTGTACCCGCAAGCATAGAATCAAATTGGGAGTTCTTGATCAAAAAATCAGCTCTTTCATGTGTGAAAGTGAGATCATACAGATAGCTTATATCGACATTGAGTACGATGGTAAAAAGAAATCCGAAAATGAAAAAGAGCCAAAGCATAATGACATTTTTGAGATTGCCTTTAAGCCAATATGCAATAAAGAAAAAGACAAAAAGTTTTCCCAGTCTGTCCGGTGTCGGGGCTTTGTTTGCAAATTCTGGTGCAAAGATGACACTGTTAAGCCAGCTGAGTATTTGTAATATTAAAACAAGGGCAAAGAGGATCACTATGGGATCTTTAAATATCGTTTTTTTATAGATGACAAATATAGGGAGGGTTCCCAAAATAATAAGACCTAGAAGAATATCTCCAAAATGGTAAAATTTTATGTTGATAAATGTATAGCAGAAAATTAAAAAAAGAATGCTCTTTGCATAATATTTATTTTCGAGTATATTCTCAGATGCCATATGTGCCATTTTTCCTTAAAGGTTTAGATGAGTAACTCGAGGTACTCTTTTACCTCACGCTCAGGGGCAAAAATGATTTTTGCTTTTTCTATGTTTTGTCTTGCTTTTGCTTTTTCGCTCTCAAGATTATGAGCGATATAAAGAAGTCTCTCTTTAAGTGCCTGTAAACTTTTGTCTTCTACTGGGTGGATATGAAAGCCCATCTCCCCGAAGTTTGAAATAGCGGTGTTGTCAAATGCCAAAACTATAATGCCGTGAGAGATCGCTTCCATCATAACATTGCCATAGCCCTCATCAGGTGTAGGAAATATAAATATATCGTGTTTTGGATATTCATCATAAATACTATTGGTAAAACCGTTTATGTGAATATGCTCTTTGTACGCTATAGAATTTAAAAGTTCTTGAAGTTGTTGTGCGTATTTTACATCAGCAGGACCAAAATTGTCAAAATGAAAATCGATTGAGTTCTCATAAAGAATTTGACAAGCCTCAATCGCTTTGTCTATCCCTTTGCCCGAGGTTACTCTTCCGGCGTGTAGAAGTCTGAGAGTATCTGAGTCTGTGGGTTTGAGTGATGATATTTTTTTGCCCAAAGAGGGAACGATCACGGTCGCTTTGGTATTTTTTCCAAAGGGTATGATAAACTTAACATTGCCAGACATATATTTGGAGATAGCTACATGGGTATTTACTTTGGAATAAACCAGCCGGTGAAACAAACCCTTTTTTGGGCGCGATTTGATCGTTCCATGTCTGACGATGAGGTTGATATCGAGTCCTAAAAATGCAAAATAGAGTGACTTCATCTCAGAAGCACCTACAAAAATAACATTTTTGATACCCTTTTCTTTTATGATCTTTCTCACCCCAAAAATGATAGAGGGACTCATCAGCGTTGTGCTGAAATTGATGCTTTCATAGTGTAGCTCACTATAATCTGGATTGGATCTGCACTGCTCATGTATAAAGGTGTTTTCTTTGATGATATAGGTGATCTCTACTGCTTTAGAGAGATTATTTGCCAGCTTTGTAGCAGCAAGTTCCATCCCACCCGTGTGATGCGAAAGACAAATAACAGCTGTTGCCTGCTTATTTGAACGCATCTATTTCCAGCCGTTTTTTCTTAAGGTGTCGATGTAGTCTTTGAGTTTCTTTTTAGGACTCCATCCAAGCGCTTCTGTTTTTGCTGTTACGACATCGGCACTCATACGGTTCCCTTTTCTCTCAGGCAGCATCTCGATCTTACCGCCAAACATCTGGGCTACTTCTTTGATAGTAAAAGCTTCACCACTTCCGATACCAAACTCATCACCATAGCCATTTTCACCAACAAGCACCAAACCATCGATAATATCGTCTATATGAGTGAAGTTTCTCTTTTGAGTGCCTGGACTTACGATGGTAAGGGGCTCAGCATTTTTCATTTTTTCCTTAAAAAGTGCTATAAGGGTTGCATATTTTCCTGTTTGAATCTCTCTTGGGCCATAAACATTGTAAAAATAGGTGATGGCATAAGGTACATTAAACCAGTTGCCATAGTTCATCACCAGTTCTGTATTGGTCGCTTTTGTCCAGGCATACGGTGACGCACTTCTGCCAAGTCCACCATCACCGAATTTTGTTGAACTGCCGGCATAGAGGATCTTGCAGCCTGCACGACGTACAAACTCCAAAACAGCAAAGATGCCGTCTTTGTTGTACTCCCATACCGTTTTTATATCGTCAAAACTTTGCTCAACTCGTGAGTACTCACCAAGATGGTAGACCATGTCAGGATCAAAATCTATGAGAGAAGCGATGTTCTTTGTATCACCTTTGATGTAGGTGACACCTTGTACATGATTTGCCTCACTTCCGGTAAAGTAGTTGTCAAGCGAGTACACTTCATTCTCTTGGTTTTGAGCAAGTCTTTCACACAGATGTGAACCGACAAAACCGGCCCCTCCGGTGATCAATATCTTTTTTTTCATTTAACAGTCCCAGTAAAAAGTTTCTCATTTTACTCAAATAACGATTAAAAATAGTATAATTGCAAATGCAAAAATATCAACACTTCTCATTTTTAGTTAATTTACTCTATTCTTTTTTAAAACTTTTTCTTGCCATGCTTTTTCTCATGAGTCTTGCCAGAGTTTACCTGCTCGTGAGTTATGGCAGTGCATTTAGCTACTCTTTGTTAGAACTTTTCAACACTTTTTGGCTTGGTATGCGTTTAGATGCAAGTATATTGGCCTATATTTTTAGTCTGGCTGTTGTACTTGTTTTTCTTGTATGGCTTTTGCATCTGAAATTTTTGCAGAAGTATATGTATGCTTTTTTTAGATTTTATTTTGCTCTGTTTTTAACACTTTTAGCAGTGATCACTTTTGCTGATCTTGTCTATTTTTCTTTCTTTGGTGAACATGCAACACTTATGATCTTTGGTGTGATAGATGATGATACACAGGCGCTTTTCAATACTGCAATGGCTAACTACAATGTCCCTTTTGTAGTGCTTGCTATGTTAGTGTTTTTTACTTTTTTATACTATTTGATATTCAGTATTATAAAAGAGAAACAGTCTCTGTTTTTTTCCTGGAATATTTTTAAGCAGTTGGGTCTGTTTGTAGGTATTATCGTATTGGTTGGTGTTCTTGGCCGCGGTTCTCTTGGCTTGTTCCCTCTGGCAAAAGATATACCTGATGTTGCAACCGATCCATTTTTAAACAAGCTTCCCCAAACGGCAGGCTATGCTATGTTAAACTCTTATGAGCAGTATGCAAAAAGTAAGTCAGGGCATTATGATCTTATTAAACAGCTAGGTTATCAAGGAAAAATTAACAAAGCCTTTGAGATACATACACATAAAAATTCCATAAATACTCAGGATCTCATTGAAAATATAAGGTATAAAACTCCTAAAAATAAGTTCTTAACAACACAGATGCCTCATGTAGTCGTTGTGATGGTAGAGAGTTTTGGTATGCCTTTATTGCAGTATCAAAGTGAGAGTTTCAATATTTTGGGTTCACTCAAAAAACATTTTGAGCAGGACACACTTTTTACACGTTTTATCTCATCTTCCAATGGTACTGTCGTATCGCTAGAACCCTTACTTCTCAATATTACGGCAAGACCAAACTCTACCTCTTTTGCCCAAAGCTCCTTTTTAAATACCTCTTTTAAACAAGCAAGTGCAAAGGTGTATAAAGATGCGGGTTATGAGACCAGCTTTGTTTATGGAGGGGATCTTTCGTGGAGAAATATAGGAAGTTTTGTTTCTCGTCAAGGTTTTGAACATGTTGAGGGCAAAGCAACGATAGCGGCCTCTTTGGGTGAGAATGTTAAAAATATTTCTCATGACTGGGGAGTGTTTGATGGCTACCTTTATAAGTATGTGTATGAGAAGCTTCTCAATGCCAAAAAACCACAGTTTATCTTTGTGCTTACAACCAACAACCATCCCCCCTATAAAATTCCGAGTGATTATAAATCCAAGAGTTTACAAATATCTCCAAAACTCAAAGAGCATATCAGTGGAGATTTGCAACTTGCAAGACAAAGGTTTAGAGACTATGCTTATGCGGTTGATATGGCAGGGGAGTTCATGAACAGTGTTAAAACATCCTCTTTGGTGAGCAATACGGTGGTAGCAATCACTGCGGATAACAACACGGTTGAGGGGATCATGCGTTATGATGATTACTATACACAAACAAAACGGATCCCTTTTTATATATATCTGCCAAAGTCTTTGCAACCAAAAGAGAAGATCGATACAAAAGTACCATCTTCACATAAAGATATTTTTCCGACACTTTACAACCTGACACTCTATGATAAAAGCTATAT
>JALUKO010000288.1 GCA_027056525.1 Helicobacteraceae bacterium
ATAATAAAAGGGATAACAAAAAGTAAAAATATCAACCCAAGCACTTCCATGTTGATGTTTGCTATAAAGCCGGCACTATGGGCGAGGTTTTGACTTCCTAAAAATATATCTCTTAGAAGTGGAGCATTCAAGTAAAATACAAATACGTACGCAAGAATCACACCAAGTAAATACGCACACAATGCCACCAAAAAGTTTTCACCGACCTTTAGCCATATCACTTCATTGATCCTCCAACCAACCAAACGCAATATGGCAATCTCTTTAGCATCAACATGGCTTATCATCGAGTACCTTTGGTATAAAATAAGAAAAAAGGTCATTAAGATTACTATATAAAAAATTAAAAAGATACCCCCTTTATAGTTGAAAAGATTTGCATAATATCTTTTCATAGCACTTTTTTCTATGATTCGCATATTAAAATGTGAGATAATCAATTTTTTTTTAATTGTTTGTACCTCTAAAGGGTTTGCAATATTAAGAACGATATCCGTGACATAACCATCTTCAACACCTAAAACTCTGCGTGCTTCATCTATATCCATAAAAACAATATCATTTGAAATGATCTGTGTCTCTTTTGGTAAAACATCATAAATATACACTTTTTCTTTTCCGCGATCAGGCGGTCTAAAGATATAGTAATCGAAATAATGGTAATAATCCAAAAGCTCTTTGACACCCTCCCCGATGATCATATTTTTTCTACTTAAAAATCTATCTACATCTATGGAGTTGATCAATTTTCGTAGTGCTTGAGTAGTGTGCTCATCAAAAAAATCGATACCTACAATTAAAAAGTACTCCTCGGCAGGTTCAAAAAAGTGAACACCGTAAACACGTGCTGAGACATTTTCAACACCGTTTATCTGCGTAAATTCATCTATCCAGCTCTCAGGTGTATTAAGAACTTTTCCTGCTTCATATCTTTGCACAACAAAATCTGCTTGAGCATCGAGTGTAAGGTCAATCTCTTTTTTTATAGAAGTCGAAATAAAAAAAAGTGAAGCCAGCAAAGCCACGACAATAGTTGATATGATAAAGATACTTATATGCTTTTTTCTATATGTCACTAAAAGTAAAAGTAAAAAATGTATAAAGTTTTTATTTGGCATAGACAAAGTCCATATACCTGTATGGCGTCATGCCAAGATAAATATAATTTGAATAATCACCATAATAGATAATACGATGCTCAAGATATGAAGTAGAGAGTGCTATGCCCGGTAACTGTGTCAATTTACAAAGAGCCTGTACTTGCTCTGTATGAACTGCTTCAGAACTATTTTTATGGAGTACAAGAAAAAAGAAAAGAGATACAAGCACCACTAAAGCGATGCTAAAACTACGCATTAAGTATGTCATAGAGGAGTTTTATACTTTAAACTCTTGTAAGCGTAGTTGTAATTGTTCTGTCATCTCATTTAAGTTCCTACTCACTTTTGCAACAATATCGATACTTGCTATATTATCATTGGAGATAGTGCTTACATGTTGAATTTTATCAATAATACGATCTGTTTTTTGTGCATTATCACGGTAACCATCCAAAATATTTTCTGACATTTTTGATGATTGGGACATGATATTGACCGTTTCATTGATCTTATCTCCAACCTGTGTTGAGATCACGGCAAGTTCTTCGATCTCTTTAGAATTTTGATTCATCTGTTGTGAACTATCAACAATTGCCTGAACAATTACATTGACCGTTGCATTGATCTCTGTGAGTGATTTTTGTGTTCTCTCTGCCAACTTTCTGACCTCATCAGCAACTACGGCAAAACCTCTTCCGTGTTCACCGGCTCGAGCCGCTTCTATGGCGGCATTGAGTGCTAGAAGATTCGTTTGCTCAGCAATATCAGAGATAACAGTCAGCACATCTTTAACCTGTGCTGCATCATCTGAGAGTTGCGAAAGGGAACCGGCAAGTTCAAGCTGCAATTCAGAGCTGTCTTGTACCTTGTCAACTAAAACCAATATATCTTTTTGTGTAGCTTCCAGATTGCTATTTGAGCGAATAATATTTTCTTTTCCAACCTCTGCTTCTGCAATAGCTCTTGTGAGATCCTCTCTTATGATACTCGTATCACTGACAACATCTTTGAGTTCGTTATTTTCAGTTTCTGAACGCTCTTCAACTTCATGTGCAACTTTCGCCAAACGGTCAGCCAAAGTAGAGTTTTCAGAAGATGTACCAATAACGCCAGTAAGCACAGTCTGTACTTTTTCTATAAAGCCGTTGATATAGTGGTTTGCCTCTGCGATCTCATCTTTAGAGCTTGTATCGAGTCTGATGGTAAGATCACCATCCCCCCCTGTAAGATCTTTAGCAGTCGC
>JALUKO010000289.1 GCA_027056525.1 Helicobacteraceae bacterium
GTTTTTAAAGATGGTGTGTTGGTGTATCACTGTTTTCATGGGTACTCTCCTTGGTTTTTTTGGCAGTATACAATAAAAGTGTGCAAATTGCAAATGGTTTACAATGCACCCCGTTTGGTATAGGTGAGATAGCCCTGTGTGCCGCTGATATCTACACCGTTGATAAAATATTGACCATTTTCATTGGGGTTGATGATCTCTTTGCCCAGGCTTTTGGCAATCAGTTTTCCAAACTGGTAATGGGAGAATATATCTTTGAGATCAAAACTGCTTTTGAGCGGCAGTGCTTTTTTGTTTAGATAGATCATCAGGGGTACTTTGGCATCGGCAAATCCAAGGAAGCTATGCCCAAAACGACCCTCTTCGTCTTTGTTTCCAAGCATTTCACTGTGATCCGATGTAAAAAATACAATAGTTGAATCATCCTGTTTTTTGGCAATTTGAATGATCTTGTCATAGAGTGTATCGGTATAGAGTAGTGAATTATAGTAGCTGTTTTGCATATAGGTTTTATAGGGTTTGCCTTCAAACGGGAATTTGTAAAATGCCCTGGGTGTCTGTTTGTCATAAGGTGAGTGGGAGTTTCTCTGATGCAGTACAATGAAGTTCTTTTTTGAAAAGTCAACCCCTTTGAGATACTCTACCAACGCCTCATCATAAAATTTGTGTTGGGCATTGAAATCCTTTTTGCTCAGAACAACATCGACATTGCTGCCCAAAAAGCCCCCGAGAATCGTCAGTTTCTGCATGGTGATATAGTGTGTTTTGTAGCCTGCCTGTTTTGCCAGTGCAAAGAGGTTGGTTTCTCCTTTGAGAAAGACCATGTTGTTCCGGGGCTCTCTTTTGAGCATAAAGAAGGTTGGTACCGAAACATCGGTATTGACACCTGCGGAGTAGCCCCATGTATGAAGAAGGAGATCTCTGTCTTGCTCAAGTTTGGGGGTGGTGGGTTTGTCAAATCCATAGAGACTCATGTATCTGGCACCCAGACTTTCACCCATCACAACGATGATCGTATGGGGTTTCTCTATGGCTATATCATGGACAGTATAGGGTTTATAGTGAGGCAGTTCTCTCTTCTTCCCCATAAGTTTGGGCAACTCTTTTGCTGTTGTCCAGGAGAGGACATTGTACATATTTTTGATAGCACTCGATTCTACCTTTGGCAAAAAGACATAAGGGCTTTCCCGTTTACTTGCCACAATACTGCCTGCCGAGAGTACAAGCAGGGTCAAGATGACAGGGATATAGCGCCCTTTGAGGATAACGGTCTGGCTTCGTTTGAGTATGAAATAGAGCAGTAGAAGCATGACAGCAAATATCACCACAGGAAGTATCATATAGCCCCAGACACCCTGGAGTGTATCCAGCATCTCTTCTGACTGGCTGAAGAGCATCGGTACCTCATAGGGCATGATCAGAGAGTGGAAGAAGCTGTAGTGCAGCAGCTCCGAAAAGGCAAAAAGCATGAAGAGTGCATAGAAAAAGTATTTGATTTTAAAGTTGGCGATACTGAGCAGTATGAAATTCAGGACAAAAAAAGCGGCAAACTCTTTGTAGAGTTTGATATTCCAAATGAGATACTCATGGTGTGCAAGCTTAAAGAGGAGATCGGGCAGGAAAAAGAGCAGTGCCAGAGAGAGTGAGAGTAGCGTGTGGAGTACGGTTTTTTTGACGATTGACAACCATTTCATTGATCTTTTTCCTGTGTGGTGTAGTTTTCAAAGCTTTGATCCATCGCTTTGGTTCGTGAACCCAGCCAGGGAAAGTGTCCATAGAGGATCGAGATCGCCTTTTGGGCATCGGGACGGTGCTTGACTGCATAGAGATAGAGTGCGGATGCCAGGGATGTACGATCGGCTCCGGCTTTGCAGTGAACCAGGAGTGGTTTGGGTGCGTTTTGCATGAGTGTGATGAGTTTTTGCATTTTTGGCAGAGAGATGCGCTCTCTGTCCGGTATCCCAAAGTCGTAATGGGTGACATTGTTCTCTTTGCAGATACGCAGTTCATCTTTGTACCACTGCTTCTGGGAAGATCCGCGAAGGTTGATAACGGAGCGGATATGGTGGTGCTGCAGGTAGTATGGCATGTTAAACCGGTAGAGCTGTGCGCTTCGGTAGAGCTCCCGGTCTACCTGATGGAAGTTGCCGTAGAGTTTAAAGTAGATAACCCAGGCAAGCGCCACAATCAAAAGCGGCAGCAGAAAGTAACGCCATATTCGTCGGATAAAAGGTTTGAGCCAAAGCAAATCTGTTTCCTTAATGTGTTATGTCAAGTTTTGGATCGTAGACTTCTGTTTTGACACCAAAAAGTCCAAGCAGTGTATGGA
>JALUKO010000290.1 GCA_027056525.1 Helicobacteraceae bacterium
TTGTAGGTACCGGCGGTGATAAAATCGGAAGTTTCAATATATCCTCTACAGTAGCACTTTTATGCGCGGCGTGTGGAAGCATGGTAGCAAAACATGGAAGTCGCTCTATCACTTCAAAGTCCGGAAGCGCAGATATGTTTGAGGTTCTTGGGATAAGACTTGATTTAAGTATAGAAAACTCTGCAAAACTTTTACAAGAGAGTGGTTTTACATTTATGTTTGCACAAAACCATCATCCGGCTATGAAGTTTATAGTGCCGGTAAGAAAAACTATACCGGATAAGACCATATTCAACATACTTGGGCCGTTGACAAACCCTGCAGGTACAAAAAAGTCACTCCTTGGTGTTTTTGACAAGGCTTTTGTGCCTAAAATGGCAGAAGCACTAAAAATAAACGGTAGCACGTCAGCACTTGTAGTGAGTTCAAATGAAGGGATGGATGAGATAAGTATCTCAGATGTCACGTACGCAGCACAGCTTCATAATGGCAGTGTAAATGAGTTCATCATAGATCCTCAAAAGTATGGTATCGCCAAAGCTCCACTAGAAGCTATTGTAGGTGGTGATGCTAAAGAAAATGCAAAGATACTGCACGATATATTTAACGCATCGGCAACACAGGCACAAAAAGATATAGTCTATATAAACACGGCTGCAGCTCTCATGGTGGAGGGTCTTGCACGTGATATACAAGAGGGTCTTGAGATGGTTGATGAGGCTATACGAAATAAACGAGCAAAAAAGAAGCTCAAACAGATCATAGAGATATCAAATAAACTATGAAAAGTTATATTTTACAGCTTGATCAGTTAGATACGCTTACTGATGAGATCATACAGAACTTCTCAAATGGTGTAGTGATCTTGCAGGGGGATCTTGCAAGTGGAAAGACAACCTTTGTAAAAGCGATAGCAAAAAAACTGGGGCTTGATGAAGATGTAACCTCACCTACATTTTCACTGCAGCAGTGCTATGCACAAAATTTTTTCCATTATGACATATACAACCATGGGCTTGAGCATTTTATATCACTTGGTATGCTTGAAGAGCTGGATAAAGAGGGGCTTCATTTTATAGAGTGGGGTGATGAGGAGCTTGAAAATCTACTCATATCTGCAGGTATCGATGTTCTGCGCATAAGGATAGAAAAAATTTCAGATAATCAAAGAGAGTATAAGGTTCATTATGCACACGCTTAAAGCAGTTAACTTACAAAAAAAGATAAAAGACTTAGAGATAGTCAAAGGGATAAGCTTGGAGGTCTCAAGTGGTGAGGTAGTCGGGCTTTTGGGACCAAACGGAGCGGGAAAAACAACAACCTTTTACATGATATGCGGACTGGTAGAGTCAAGCGGAGGGGAGGTGTTCTTTGATGGTGAAAATATTTCCGATATGCCCCTACATCAAAGGGCACGCAAGGGGATAGGCTATTTACCTCAGGAAGCTTCTATCTTTAAGGACTTGACAGTAGAAGACAACCTTATGGTAGCTGCACAGGTGAGTATAAAAGATAAAAAAGCGCAAGAGCAACGGATACTTGAACTTTTGGATATGTTCAATATCGAGCCTATTCGCTACCGTAAGGGGATCAGCCTCTCGGGTGGTGAGCGTCGCCGTGTTGAGATAGCACGTGCTCTGGTTAATGCACCCAAATTCTTACTGCTTGATGAACCTTTTGCCGGGGTCGATCCTATTGCAGTGATGGATATACAAAATGTTATAAAACAACTGGTTTCGTATGAGATAGGGGTGCTGATAACCGATCATAATGTTCGTGAGACTTTGGCTGTTTGCGATAGAGCCTATGTTATCAAGTCGGGTGAATTACTGGCACAGGGAACAAGTGATGAGATAGGACAAAACGAAGATGTTCGTACACACTACCTCGGTGAGGCATTTAAGCTTTAGGGCTTAAAGGTATTTGGTATGGCAGCATTAAGGCAGACGCAAAGTGTAGAGAACAAACATAAACTCTCTAACACTTTAAGAAATTGGCTTCCGATACTTCACTCAAGTTTAAGTGAACTTAATGAAGCGATGAGTCCTTTTGTAGAAGCCAATCCTGTTGTAGAAGTTGCATCCGGTTATGAAGAGGAGTTTGAAAAAAAAATTCCAAAAAAGATCATATCGGGGCAGGTCTCCAACTCAAGAACAGAGCAGATCGAAGCACTTACCATCCAAAAAAAATCTTTATATGATGTTTTAGATGAACAGCTCGGCAAGCCACTTTTTCCGACACCTGTTTCACTTAAAATTGCAGAGTTTGTTGTGGCAAACCTGGATGAAAACGGATATTATGAGGGTGAAAGTGAAACC
>JALUKO010000291.1 GCA_027056525.1 Helicobacteraceae bacterium
AACGATATCCTGATCCGGTTCATTTTCAAACTCAGCCCGCAGGTCGATCCACTCAAGTTTATTGGCATTGAGTTGTGCATTTGCTTTGGCAATTTTAGCTTGTGAGTCGAGATATGCCAACTCGGGTGAATTAGGTTTTTCTTGTGGTTTGTGTAAAGAAAAACTGTATTGTGTTTGTATCTCTCTTTGTGTTTTTAAACCTGCAAAAGCCAAAAGATTGTAGTAGGCATCGGTTTTTAAGAGTTCAATATTTTGCATGTTGTTGTTGATACGTTTGAGATCGAGTTTGGCTTGCAGGTATTTTACCTTTGCAATGGTTCCACTCTCAAATCTTGCTTTAGAGATAGCAACAATTTTTTGTGAAATTTTATATTCCTCTTGAGTTAATGTTTGAAGGTTTGTTAAACGTTTATAGAGTAGATAGCGGTAAGAGAGATCACGAATAAAAGCTGCTTTGTTGAGTGTGATACTTTGTTGCGCATTCAATATTTGTGCGTCAGCGAGCTCTTCTCTCTTATCACCGATCCCCCACAAACGTAAGGGTTGGGTTACTTCTACTCGAAAGCCACTTTGAGTAGATGCAACACTATCTTGTGAAAATCGGGAAGCTTCCAGTCCCAAAGAGGGGTTTTTATACCTTGTTGTTATTGTACTCTCTTGTTGCGCTTGTGTTAGCGCCATCTTATTGGCTTGCAAATAGGGGCTCTTGAGTAGTGCTTCCTCTTTGAAACTTTCAAAATCCTGCGCTGAGAGAGAAAGTGTGACAAACAAAGGAATAATCCATAGTTTTTTCATTGTATATCCTATATATAATTTTTTGACAGAAGTCGGGGTTGATAGATATTATAAAAGGATAGGTGGTTTTAAAAAGTTGTTATATGGGTTATAGTTGTAGATCTTTCCATTAAAATGGGGAGTGTAAGAGAGTTTGCTTAACTCTACAAAAAGGTTGTTCTCAGATAAAATGACCAAAGTGTGAAAACCGGCATGGATATGACATAAATCACCATCCACATGTTCATCTGCATCGTAGGAGAATTCATGAACATACTCACTTACTTCACATGCATGAGTATCTAACATCTCAATGGCATAAGCATGCAGAGCATTGAACCCCATAGCAAACAGAAGTAAAAATATAAGTATATCTTTTCTTTTCATAGTGCTTATTTTACCTTAAGATGAACAACAGCTTTTATTTTCTTTTATAAAATAAGGCTTTATCATGTAATAGAGTACAAAAGACCACAGTATAACTGTTGAAGTCCATGCAACTATACCAAAATCTTCATGCATATGTACAAGCTCATCAATGCTCACATCACGCAAAATATAATCAAGTCCAAAACCAAAGAGTACAGATCCGACAATAATAGTTCCAAGGTAGATATAAAGTGTACGCGTTCCAAGCATTTTTTGTACAACACCTATGGTAACTGTATTTGTAGCGGGTCCTGCACTTAAAAACACAAAGGCTGCTCCGGGTGATACTCCTGCAAGCATAAGTCCGGCAGCTATTGGAAGTGACGCAGTTGCACACACATACATAGGTACCGCTATGGCAATAACGATAATGTAAGAGATCCAATTATACTCTAGTAAAATTTCACTTAGATTCTCGGGAATGGCAACAGTAATAAGCGCACCTATAAGAAGCCCCATTAAAAGGGGTGATGCAATATCTTTAAGAAGCGTGCCAAAAGCATAGCTGAAGACTCTTTTAAAAAAGTACTTTTTACTTTCGTTACACTCTACACCATCTATGCTACAGCTACTTCCTTCTTGAACAGTTTGCTCTTTTGGAAGAGGGTTTGCAGCGGAGGAGAAAGCCACTATAGAATTTGGTTGCTGTGTGGGCGCGCTCATGCTAAAAGTTGGTTTTACCTGAAGCTCCTCTTTTTCTTTGGCATAAATATTTGTCAAGATACCTGCGATAATAGAGATGATCATAGAAGTGATAACCCGGTAGATAGTAAATGCCCAGCCAAACATTCCATAGGTAGCAAGGATAGAGTCCACTCCGGTTATTGGTGTTGATATCAAAAAGGAGAGGGTTGAACCGTTGCTCGCACCACTTTTTTTGATGCTAGCCGCTAAAGGGATAACACCACATGAACATACAGGAAGTGGGATACCAAATACGGTTGATTTGATAACGGAGAGGATAGAGTCGTTGCCAAGGTGGTTTTTAACGATGCTATCTGGGACAACCTCATGTAAAAAACCGGCAAAAATAAGTCCAAACAATATGTAAGGTGCCATCGCATTACTTAGATCAAGCAATGCTTGGAAAAATGATAGAAAAAATTCCACGT
>JALUKO010000292.1 GCA_027056525.1 Helicobacteraceae bacterium
TTGCTCATGATATTTACCTGAATCTTTATGATTACCATAAAGAAAACAGTGGTATTGAGATAAAACAGCTTTATAACATAGCTACAAATTCAGAGAGTGAACATATCTCTATCGTACAGTCTCTTGTGCAACGATATGACTTGAATGCATCAGACCTTACAGATGTTAACGAGAGTGTTGTTAGTGAAAATGATATGTCACTTACAAATATGCCAAGTGGAGTATATGATATCCAAGTGATTCAAGATCTTTATGATACTCTCTATCCTCTGGGGCAAAACTCTCAAGAAGACGCACTTAAAGTGGGTTGTATGGTAGAGGTAACAGATATCAATGACTTGGATGAAGATATCAAAGTAGCAGAAGATGCAAACGCTACAGATATAGCTGCTGCGTTTAATGTGCTTAGAGATGGGAGCTATAATCATTACTGGGCATTTGATAAAGCACTTAAAAATATAGGTGTAACAAATGGTTGCTACTACGAAGGTGATACGCTTTTAACAAACAAAGAAGGAGTTTACCCTCAAAATGAGAATGGACAAAATGGTCATGGAAATGGGGAAGGACGAGGAGGACACTAAGCGTATTTTAACATTTAACTAACAGACAAATTCTATAATTAGGTATCTCAAAATTAGGATTTGTTATGAAAAAGATAATAATGACCGTAGTGGTGTTAAGTGGTGTACTTTTTGCACAAAATGCCGAGGAGCTTATAGACACAAACGGATGTCTTGCCTGTCACGCAGTGGCAAGTAAAAAAGCTGCTCCTGCCTTTGCCGGTATAGGAAAAAGGAACAAGCGTTTTGAAGGTTCTGATGCAAAAGCTACCATTATGAACGCAATTAAAAATGGCTCAAAAGGAAAATACCCAATGTTTGCAGACAGTGCTATGCCCGCATTTAAAAATCTTTCTCAAGAAGATTTATCCACTCTTGCTGATTATATTCTGGCACAATCATCCAAAGCTAAAGGAAGAGGAATGGGTCAAGGTATGGGTATGGGAAGAGGTATGCAATAATGCGATATCCCCCTTTTTTTGACACGATTGAAAATATAGTTGTTTATGATGATTTGTGTAAATTTTTAGGCGTAAATGAGGATGGAATACTTGAATTCTCTTATGCCGATATAGTCAAATCAGCAGGCCATAGTTGTGCTACTGTTGCAGGAGCTTATCTTATGGCACAAAAGGGGCTGCAGGCACTTTATGTAGATGAGATGCCTAATCGTGGTCACATAAAAGTAGAGCTTCAAAAAGCACCAAGAGAAGAAAACAGCGGTGTAGTTGGCACAGTGATCTCTAACATCACAGGTGCAACTTCCGATTTTGGCTTTGGCGGCATACCTACCGGTAAATACAACAGGCGCGATTTACTTTTCTTTGAAGCAGATATTGAGCATGATCTTTGTCTAACTCGTCTTGACACAGGGAGAAAGGTTTATGTGGATTATAGACCGCAAAAAGTAGTGGACCCTATGGCAATTTTAATGAGTGCTATTAAGTCTGATGCTATGCAAGAAGATAAAGAGAGCTTCCCTCAAAGGTTTCAAAAAATGGTTCAGAGTGTTTTTGAAAACGCAGATGAAGTTATCGAAATAACTTACTAATTGTCATTTTGCAGAGTTTTGCAAGCTCTGCAAAATTTACACCTTATGCGTACATAGAGAAATCATATGCTGCGCTTGCAGTAGACTGGTCAGTATTTGATTGATCCAATATATCTAAAAGCGTTTGTGTATAATCTTCACTACTCATAGATGTTGCATCAACTTCTTTCATTTGAGAAACCATTGACTCCTTATCTGCTTGAGAGAGTGAACTCATTTTCTCTTTTAATGCACTTCTGTCTTCCGATGAGAGACTTTGCATGATATCTTTCATACCACCTTGACCTCCGCCGGCACCATACATATTTTGCATCTGCATCTGTTGCATCGAACTATTTGCATTTACATTCATAGTAAATCCTTTTTATATTATTATATTAACAAGCAAAAATCATTCCTTATTAACACTATCAATATTCTATAAAAAGGGCTGTTAAGGGAACGTTAACGATAACTTAACGTGATTGTGTCATGCTATAATGAGAGGAGTATAAAATGTTAAAAATGAAAACAATAACGATATCGGTGGTATTAGTGGGTATTGCCATACAGTTTGTATCCTATGGAAGAGATCATACAAACCCGCAGATAGTACAGGAACCGAGATGGGATACTCCAAGTACACGTATACTTTTTATGCGTGCGTGCGCTGATTGTCACTCAAACGAAACAAAATGGCCGTGGTA
>JALUKO010000293.1 GCA_027056525.1 Helicobacteraceae bacterium
GGCATCTTGTTGGAGTTTATTAAAAAAGGTGAAAATTTTCCCTTGCTCCCCATGCCGTTTGCTTGAGATGCCTGAAGGCTGGCTATAGAAAATAACAAGATTGCGCCCAGTAGTACTTTTTTGTAACTCATAGTATAATCCTTTGGTTTGTAGATAATTTGAGATATTCTACCATTTTGAGTGTTAATAGAATGTGAAGAGGTTTGAAATTAGATTAATTTAATCGCTTATTGAGTATAATCGCATTTATTATAATTTAGGTGATTTTATGAAAAAAAACGATCTGTATCGTCCCAATGTTGCAATGATAATTGTTTCAGATAAGTATCCGGAAAAAAAAGAGGTGTTTATTGCGCAAAGAAACGATTTGACTGATATCTGGCAATTTCCACAAGGTGGCATAGATAACGGAGAAGAGGTGAAAGAAGCACTTTTTCGTGAACTAGAAGAAGAGATAGGGACGGATGAGGCAACTATTGTTGCAGAATATCCAGAGTGGATATCCTATGATTTTCCTGAAAAAATAGCAAAAAAAATGAAACCTTACAAGGGACAAAGACAGCGTTATTTTTTACTTAAACTCAATGAAAATGCGAACATCAACCTTGATACTGAGCATCCGGAGTTTGTCTCATATAAGTTTGTTGGAGTAGATGAGCTTTTAGACTATACAGCTCATTTTAAAAAACCGGTATATGAAACTGTAATACAATATTTTAAACAAGAGGGTTATCTTTAAAATGCTAATAGTACAAAAATTTGGTGGAACAAGTGTCGGAGATTTAGAGCGTATTCA
The DNA here is from genome assembly GCA_027056525.1 of Helicobacteraceae bacterium. GTDB lineage: Bacteria > Campylobacterota > Campylobacteria > Campylobacterales > Sulfurimonadaceae > Sulfurimonas. Next base: position 797 of record JALUKO010000293.1, read on the forward strand.
AAATGTTGCAAATCGTGTGAGTGAAAGTAAAAAAGCAGGAAATGATATAGTGGTTGTTGTTTCTGCGATGAGCGGTGAAACAAACAAACTTGTTTCTTATGCAGAACATTTTTCAAAAAATCCTTCTCGTGCGGAGATGGATATGCTGTTAAGCTCGGGTGAAAGGGTGACCGCATCGTTGCTCTCTATTGCGCTACAGGAGATGGGGCATGATGCTGTTGCGATGACAGGGCGTAAAGCAGGCATAGTAACTGATAAGCATCATACAAAGGCACGTATCGAAGAGATCAATCCCCATAATATGCAAAATGCTCTTAAAAAGGGAAAAGTAGTGGTTGTAGCAGGTTTTCAGGGTGTGAATGATGCGGGAGATGTTACTACCCTTGGACGTGGTGGAAGTGATCTCTCAGCAGTTGCTATTGCAGGGGCACTTAAGGCTGATTTATGTGAGATCTATACAGATGTAAGCGGTATATTTACAACCGATCCACGTATTGAGCCAAAAGCGAAAAAACTTGAGCGTATCTCTTATGATGAGATGTTGGAGTTAGCATCGCTGGGTGCAAAAGTATTACAAAACCGTTCTGTGGAGTTGGCAAAAAAACTCCACGTTAATCTCGTAACAAGAACAAGCTTCTCAAATGAAGAGGGAACATTAATAACGACCGAAGGAAATATTATGGAAAAACCATTAGTAAGTGGAATTGCATTGGATAGAAATCAAGCTCGAATCTCGTTAGTAGGGGTGAAAGACAGACCCGGAATAGCATCAGAGATTTTTAATGCGCTGGCAGATGCCGAAGTAAATGTTGATATGATCATTCAAAATAAAGCGATAGATGAAACTACAAATATAGACTTTACGGTGCCTGTAAGTGATCTGCATGATGCAAAATCTGTAGTAGAGAGTTTCTTAAAGAGTGGAGATATAAATTCTGACTCTTATAACGAAGATATCTGTAAGGTCTCTGTTGTCGGAGTTGGTATGAAGTCTCATGCCGGTGTAGCGGCAAAAGCGTTTTCAACAATGGCCACAAACAATATCAATATCAACATGATTTCAACTTCCGAGATAAAAGTATCTATGGTGATAGATGAGAAGTATGCAGAGCTTGCCGTAAGAAGTTTGCATGAAGCGTATGAGCTGGACAAGTAAATACTAGATGCAAGATTTCGCACAATGGAGCCTAGATACTATTAGAGAAGAGGGTGGTTCACTCAGTTGGCTTGAAGAGCAAAGATTTGATTGGACAACAACAACTTCTCATGCATTGGAGCAGATCTTAAACGGTAAGACTATTATTTTGATCACTGATGAAAAAAGAAAATGGTTTGAGCAGTATATTCTGAGTTCTTTAAATAGCGCTACATTGGAGAGACCACTGCTGCCTATGGTGAGTATCGATAGTATTTATACTCATTATAACAATATTAACGGCGGGGAGATGATCGATATACTTGATGATATGATCTCCATCTCTTATAAAGATAATTATTTTTTTTGGTATATAGGTAGTGGTGATGACAAAAGATCAGATATAGCAAAAAGAAAAGACAACAGTTATTTTTGGATCTTTGATGAGGATTTTCATAATGCTTTTACATTAAAGTCATATGATAAGAAACTTGATATAAAACTTTTACAGCTTTTTGGTTTGTTTGATGCATCTTTAAATGCTACGATGTTTGGAGAGGTAGATGTTAGTTCATGATAATCAAAAGGGCTATATTCTCATTGCAAATGATTTTGAAAATGAAGTTGAACGTTTACAAAAAGAGTTACAACCCCATAGGGTTGTGAGTTTTGTTCGAGAAAAGTTTCTACTCGAAGATGCTAAAGCGGTAGTTGCAGAAGCTTATATAAGTGAATCACAGACAAAATATATAGTACTTGCTGCATTAGAATTCAATGCCGTCTCACAAAATTCTCTGCTAAAAGTGCTAGAAGAGCCTCCGACAAACATAGAGTTTATTATCATCTCTCCTACAAAATCAAACCTGCTTCCAACAATTCGCTCAAGACTTCCGATCTTAAAAGGTGTGAGTGCACATGAAAATCTTGATCTGGATATCAACCTGGCAAAGATCGATTATATGCAGATTTTTCAGTTTTTAAAAGAGCATGCCAGAGTGAAAAAAAATGAAGCCAAAGCATTAGTTGAAGCTTTGTATCATAGAGCAACCGTAACGGACAAGCTTATACTCAAGAGTTCACAGCTTGAAAATTTTGACATGGCATACAGACTCTTGGAGTTAAACTCCCGACCTCAAAGTGTTTTGGCTATGATCCTTATGGGTTTTGTGAGTGAAAAATGAAAATAAGTAAACTTTCAAATAATATAGATACAAAAAAATATCTCACTCAATTGGGTGTTGATGCCGGTGGCATAGAGATTTTGAGTGCCAAAATGAACCAGCACATCATATATATACAAGATATGCATGTGGGTGCTGCAAATATTTTAAAGCAAGATGCTCTCTCAATCGGTGCTGATCTTGCAGTGCCAAGGGGTACAGTTATAGCGGCGGTGAGCAAAGTTGATTGTATACTAATAGCGACTTCACGACAACTGCTGCAACTCTCAAAAAAAGAGCTGCAGCAACCCTTTGGTCTCAAAGAGCTTGCCAAGGAACTAAAAGCATATCTGGCTGTAAAAAAGAGATCTTCTTTGGATATCATGGGTGTTATCAATGCTAATGATGACAGTTTTTTCGCTCAAAGCAGGTTTAAAGATACCCAGGCACTACAAAAGATATATACCATGGCAGAAGAGGGGGCTTCCATCATAGATATTGGTGCGGTTTCCTCACGTCCAAGCTCTTTAAAAGTAGAAGCCAAAGAGGAACTTTTACGTATTTGTCCTATTTTAGATGCTATTTATCAAGAAAAACTTTATGAAAAGCTTACTTTGAGTATAGACTCTTATGAGCCTGAAGTGATCACTTATGCACTTGAGAGAGGATTTCATATTGTCAACGATATTACGGGGCTTCGCAATGATGATGTAGCCAGCCTGTGTGCATCATATGATGCAAAAGCTGTGATTATGCATATGCAGGGGACGCCTCAAACAATGCAGGAAAATCCTAGCTATGATGATGTGCTGAGCGATGTGTATAGTTTTTTTAAAGCACGCATAGCAAAAGCGGAGTTATTTGGGGTAAAAGATATTGTGCTGGATGTTGGTATAGGCTTTGGCAAAACACTTGAGCATAACCTAGCACTTCTCAAACACTTGGAGCATTTTTTAACACTTCAAAAACCGCTACTTGTAGGTGCTTCCAGAAAATCGATGATAGATAAGATAGTTGCATCACCCATTGAAGAGAGGTTGCCGGGGACACTGGCTTTGCACTTGGAAGCTGTAAAAAATGGAGCTTCCATCATTAGAGTACATGATGTTAAAGAGCATCATCAGGCTTTTGAGGTGCAAAAGGCACTAGATCAGTCTTAGATCATAATACCTTTTATCATAAAGAAGAGTCCACCTGCAAGCACTGCTGCAGCAGGAACTGTGATGATCCATGCTGCTATGATCTTTTTGACAGCATCACGTTTGACATATTGAACTTTTTTAGCCTGCTTGATAGTTTTTTTGTTCATTTTTATAATTTTTTCTTCTTCGGCAATAAGTTTGTACAGTTCAACTATGCGTTCATAGTCCTCTTTTGATTTGTTCTCTTTTTTCTCTAAAGATTTTTGTTCTGCTTCATAGGCATGAAGATTTTTCTTTTCATCCATTATGGTGAGTTTTGTATCTTCTATATTTGTTTTAGGTTCACTTACATGAAGCCACTCTCTTAAAAACCCAACACCAAAAACACCACCGATGGCAATATGTGTTGAACTTACCGGAAGACCCAGTTGAGAAGCTATAATAACGGTGATAGAAGCTGCCATCGCAATAGAAAATGCTCTGATTTGATCAAGTTCTGTGATTTCGCTTCCAACTGTTTTGATCAGCTTTGGTCCATAAAGTGCAAGCCCAAGAGCGATACCCAAAGCACCGACAGCCATAACCCAAAGAGGGATCTCTGCTTTTGAAGATATACCTCCATTGACTACAGCATCGTTAATGGCTGCTAATGGCCCGATTGCATTTGCAACATCATTTGCACCGTGAGCAAAACTCAGAAGTGCTGCTGCAAAAATAAGAGGGATAGTAAAGAGGGTATTGACTGAGGCTTTTGTATTTTCAAGTTTTTCACTGTTATTGTTGAGATTTCTCTTCACCAGTATATAAACAATGATCGCAACTATAAGCCCAAGCGTTAACGCCACACCAAAAGTAGGTTTTTTTGTCATCTCTAAAGAAACAAGAGGAAGATAATTCAGAATCTCTACCACATGAGGCCAGATCTTTTTGAGACCTTTAAGCACCAAGTAGGTTACAAATGCCCATGACATGATAGCAACAAAAACAGGAACCCATTTTTTTGTTGATGCCACTTTGTCTTCTTGAAACACGATCGATTTTTTAATGGCATACAAAAAGGCTGCAGCAATAATACCGCCAAGAACAGGAGAGATCACCCATGATGCAGCAATTTTACCCATAGTTGTCCAAGAAACTATACTGAAACCTGCAGCAGCAATACCGGCTCCCATAACGCCGCCAACGATGGAGTGCGTAGTTGATACAGGTGCTTTCATAATAGTTGCAAAGTTCAACCAAAGTGCAGCCGCCAGCAGTGCTGCCATCATAGCCCAGATAAAAGGATCTGCATTGCCGCCAAATGCAGAGATATCGATGATCCCCTTTTTGATGGTTTTAACAACTTCTCCACCCGCAATGAGTGCTCCTGCAGCTTCAAATACAGCCGCAATGATGATGGCAGTAGTGAGTGTGAGTGCTTTGGAACCAACTGCAGGACCAACATTGTTGGCGACATCATTAGCTCCTATGTTCATTGCCATATAAGCGCCGATAAGTGCGGCTATAGCAAGAAACATGTTGTTAGAGATCCCACCGTTACTTAGGAAACTAAAAGTGAGAACCCCTATCATGAAAAAGAGAGCAAACCCTAGTCGAACGAAGTCAGTACCACTTTTTTTAAGTGCCTCCTCTTCAAGTTTTTTCATTGTCTGAATTTCCATACTGACCTCTTTGTAAAATATTTGTGGAATTATATCATGAGAAATATTATATGCGTATTACAATGGGGACGTTAAACTTTGTTTAGTTCATATCTGTTATATATATCCATCGCTTCTTCTGAGTTGGAGTAGGCAAGTACCTCTCGAATAAGTTTGGCCGCCTCTTCCCTTGTACCGCCTGCTTCACCCATGGCGTAGATCTCTGCTAAGGTTACCTTTGCACTGGCTTCTCCGGCAGCGCTTGCTTTTTTCAGGTATGTAACAGCTTTTTCAAAATTTTGCGTTACACCCATGGCATTGGCGTAGGCAAAGCCTGCACTTACCTGAGCAGGGATGATACCGGCATCGGCTGCTATGGTGTAAAAGTGAGTTGATCTTTTAAAATCTCGTGTTACTCCCTCTCCGTTGTAGTACAGAGTTGCAAGAGCAAAAGCACATCTTGGCTCGTTTTTATTTTGAATAAAATATTCATACGACTGTGTGTAGTTACCGGATTCATAAGCATTCATGCCGGCATTGTAGAAATCAATAGCCATAAAAAACCTTATTGCACATACGCTTTGATGATCTCTTGTCTTTGCAGAGGTCTGTCCCCGCCTCTTCTGCCACTCGTTGCTACATTGTTAAGTTTTTGAAGCGTTTTTATAGATTCCGGATCGCTTGTTATATGTCCAAAAATCGTATGATGACCGTTGAGCCAAGGGGTAGGTACTGTTGTTATGAAAAACTGGCTTCCATTAGTAAAAGGCCCTGCATTTGCCATAGCGAGTACACCGGCAGTATCAAAAAGTTTGTCTTTATATTCATCTTTAAAAGGTTTTTTCCAAATACTTTCACCTCCACGACCTGTTTCGGTTGGATCACCACCTTGAATCATAAAGTTTTTGATGATTCTGTGAAATGCAATACCATTATAGTAACCGTTTTTTACATGTGTCATGAAGTTTTCAACAGCGAGTGGTGCAACTTCCGGGTATAGCTCAAGTGTGATCTTGCCTTGTGTAGTTTCTAAAACAACATGCGGGTAGTTGTTTTGTGCGAAGAGATTCACTGATATCATCATTAATAATGAGATAAAAAGTGTTTTTATCTTTGTATTTGTTTTCATTTTTGCTCCTGAATTTTGAAGAATTATAGCACTCTTTTGTTATAATGGTAAATGAAAAGGAGAAATATATGAAAAAGTTTATCTTGGTTTTATCTATAACTTTAGCCATTGTAAGTAGTGCATACGCGCAAAATAAGCAGGATGTGTATGTGGGTGGTGCACTTGGCATAATGGCAGTACCTGATGGAGCTGATGCAGGTATAGGACTTGCTCTTAAAGCCGGTTTTGGACTTGAAGGTGTTTTACAACATCTGGCAGCTGAAGTTGAGATACAAAAATCTATAATGAATCCTGAATACGGAGGAGTTGATGTAGATATTTTAACACTGGCAGGGTATGCGGTATATAACATTGCTATCCCATCATCACAGATCACATTGAAGCCGAAATTTGGTGTAATTTTACCAAATCTTGGAGATGATGAGAGTGTAAATAGTCGTAATTACGGCTTTAGTAGCGGGCTTGACGTTGTTTTGAAAATTTCAAATGAGATGAACGGTTACGTGGGCTATACAAACCTGGGTGAAAACGTAAATACTTACAACGTAGGTGTTGAGCTCCACTTCTAAAAGTGGAACTTACGCCTCTTCGAATTCTAGACAAACGGAGTTTATACAGTATCTAAGACCTGTT
>JALUKO010000294.1 GCA_027056525.1 Helicobacteraceae bacterium
TATCATAACAAAAGGAAAAAATCTTATACATGCTGGAAAGTTACAATATTATAATGGAATGACAGTAAAAGATGCAATTAATGCTTCTGGTATTAGTGGAATACTTGATAATAAAATAAGAGTAACTACTTTTTATACAAGTGATTTTATGCCAGAAACAAAATTTTACTCTTTAAAAGAGGCAGAAGATGTGAAGCTTAATCCTTATGATATAGTTGAAGTTTTTGATTACTATGATGTACATATACTCCAACCAGTGACAATTAGTGGGCAGGTTGTAAAGCCAACAACAGTTTACTATGAGAAGGGAATGACTCTTAAAAAACTTATAGAAATGGCAGGAGGGCTTACAAAAAAAGCTTATACAAAAGAGGTTGAAATAGTACGCTACAATATAGATACAAATCAAACAAGACATAGAAAAGTAATTAAAGAAAATCTCTCTGAAAAAAGTTATTCAGATATAAAATTGAAGCCTTATGATGAAGTAAAAATATTTATTATTCCAAAATGGAATGAGAGAAAGGTAGTAACACTTAAAGGTCAAGTACGATTTCCTGGAATATACCCGATAGAAACAGGAGAAAAGTTAGCTCATGTAATAGAACGCGCAGGTGGATTTACAAAACAAGCATTTTTGAAAGGGACTGTTTTTACAAGAGAAAGTGTACGAGAAAATCAAATGAGACAATACAATCAAACATTAGCACGATTAAAAAGAGAACTTGCACTTTTTAATGCTATGCCTGCGAATGCAAAGAATGCACCAACGGGAAATACTATGGAAACCTTAAATGAAGTGATAGGTGAAGCAAAAAAATATCAACCTATAGGGCGTGTAAGTATTTCTTTAGATAGTAATTTAACTGCATTTGCCAAGAGTAATTACAACATCGTGCTAAAAAATGGTGACAGTATTACCATTCCATCTACTATTGATACGGTGACAGTATTTGGAGAGGTATTTAATCCAACATCATTTGTTTACAATAATAAGCTAGATAGTGAGGATTATATAAAATTAGCAAGTGGTTTTACTAAGGGTGCAGATGAAGATAGAGTATATGTGATTCATGCAGACGGTACTAGTGAACCTGTAGTAAGTGGTTGGTGGATATTTAAAAGTTATGCTAGTATACAAAAAGGAGATACAATTGTCGTACCGCTCTACATTCAAGAGTATAACAACATACAGTTATGGGAAAGTGTCTCTAAAATTATGGCAGGCTTTGCGGTAACTATAGCTACTCTAAATACAATAGGACTTTTCTAATGAGTACTACACAAGAGTTAGCACAAGCAAATATTAATTGTATAGATGAAGATGAAATAGATTTACGAGAGTTGTGGGAGACAATTAAAAAAGGAAAGAAAACTATTTTTATAACAATGTTTGTTATAATCTTTCTCACTTTTGTCTACGTACTTCAAAAACCTAACTCTTATAAATCTCAAGCTATTTTAATACCAACAGAATCTGGTGGTGGCGCTTCTGCTAGTGGTTTAGGTGGGCTTGCTGCTATGGCAGGAATAAGCTTAGGTGGGGGAAGCATGACTCCAGATGTGGCATTTAAATCACTTTTGAATGATTATGATTTTATGCAGAACTTCGTGCAAAAAAATCATATTGTAAACTATTATGTATGTGAGAATGCAGATCAAGATTATGTTTTTGCTTTTGGGTTTAGAGGTTTGTATGATATTTTTCATTCAAAAGTGAACAAAATAAATGAAGACAAAAGTGTGCTTGTTTTTAATACAGTGAAAAAAGTTAAAAATGCTTTATCTATTTCTTCAGATAAAAAATCTGGACTTATTACTATAAGCTATACGGATTATGATAGAATGTATGCCCCTAAAGTAGTAAATATGTTTTTAAAAGATGCCAGCAAATACCTTGTGGAAAATAATTTAAAAAATATTAACAATAGATTGAAATATTTTCAAGAAGAGATTTCTAAAGTAGAAGCTTTCGAACTTCGTCAAAGCCTTTCTCAGATGATTAGTCAAATACTCAAAGAAAAGGTAATGATGCAGTCTAAGCAGTATTATAAATGTGATTTATTAACTGCTCCATATGCGGCGTACATTAAAAATAAAAGCAAACCAAAAAGAGGTTTGATTTTGATCGTATCTTTTGTTACAAGTTTAATTCTTGGAATATTTTTAGTTTTTTTTATGAATTTTATAAAAGAAAATGAAAATAACAAATAAAGTAATTTTATTTAGGAATAGTATGTGTTCGTAAAAACAGTAAAAGAGATGAATGAGTTAGGCTACAGTGTAATAC
>JALUKO010000295.1 GCA_027056525.1 Helicobacteraceae bacterium
ATTTGTTCTCTATAATTATATCAGCTTTTCCCTCACAAAAGTCTCTCTTAAAGTTTTTTCCTGATTCGTTGGCAGATGTAGAGTAGTGCCACTTTAGATCTCTGAGTATTTGTGAATGAAGTTGAGGGTTAGCTATACGAAACGCTCTGTTTTTTACTATAAAGGTTGTTTTTTTAGAGCGACGTATGATATTTTTAAATTTATCCGGTACTCTGTTGTTTGCGTTGAGAAGATCGTAAAAACTGGCATAAACCTTCAAAAAAGGTTTTAAGCTTTTACGCGATTTTATCTCATAAAGTTTTTTTTCATCTTGAGATAAAAAGCCGACAGTGGTGTCGGTTTGGGTTAAGATAACCTCAGACATCTCAAGCTAGAAAATCTTGCAGTGCTTTTGCCTGAGACCATGAGTCATCATCCATCTCATCAAGCGCCAAGATGAGAGCTCTCGCTGCACTGAGTGTTGTAAAGTAAGGGATGTTCTTTTTAAGAACGACTTGACGGATAACAACGGCATCTTTTTTAGAAGTGTTGTTATCAGAAGTGTTGATGGCCATTTGGATCTCATCATTTTTCATACTGTCATCTATATTTGGACGACCTTCTGAAATTTTCAGAACCACTTCACAAGGTACACCTGCTTCTGAGATGGTCTTTTGCGTTCCTTTTGTTGCGACAAGTTTGAAGCCGTGTCTATGCAACCCTTTGGCTATCTCCACCGCATGTACTTTATCCATATCTATAAAAGAGAGAAAACATGTTCCAGAAGTTGGAATTTTGTTGCCGGCACTGAGTTGTGATTTTGCAAAACTGATACCAAAGTTGGAGCTGATACCCATAACTTCACCGGTAGATTTCATCTCCGGACTCAGAACAAGGTCTGCTCCATAAAGTTTATGGAAAGGAAAAACTGCCTCTTTAACCGAGATGTGACCTTTGAGAAGTGGTTTTAAAAGGGAGTTCTCTTCAGTGACTATTTTGTAGTGGTCATAGTACTCGAGTGAACTTCTGAGTGTTTCACCGACCATTACTCGCGTTGCTACCTTTGCAAGAGGGATACCGGTCGCTTTACTCACAAACGGAACAGTACGAGAAGCACGAGGATTTACTTCGATAAGGTAGATCTCATCTTGATAGATCGCATACTGAACATTCATAAGACCACGCACACCAAGACCGAGTGCGATCACCTTTGTTTGTTGTTCCACTTTTTCGATCATCTCTTGGCTAAGGTTTACCGGTGGAAGAGAACAAGCAGAGTCACCGGAGTGGATACCCGCCTCTTCGATATGTTGCATAACCGAGCCTATATAAACATCTTCTCCATCACTGATACAGTCAACATCGAGTTCGATCGCCTGATCCAAGAACTTGTCGATAAGAACCGGTGCTTCGTTTGAAACTGAGATAGCAAGATCCATATACTGGCGAAGCTCATCTTCTGAATACACTATACGCATACCACGCCCGCCAAGAACAAAAGATGGGCGAACAAGCACGGGATAGCCTAGTTTTTCAGCGATTGCATAAGATTCTTCTTTTGTACGAGCCAGACCATTTGCCGGTTGCTTGAGACCGTATTTGTTGACAAAATCGGAGAATTGTTCTCTGTCTTCTGCAAGATCGATCACAGCAGAAGGGGTTCCTGCGATGTTTGCACCGATCTCAGTAAGTGCATTTGCCAGTTTCAGTGGAGTTTGCCCTCCAAAGTGTACGATGATCCCATCGGGTTGTTCATTTTCGATCACTTCACGAACATGCTCAAGGTCAATCGGCTCAAAATAAAGCACATCAGAGGTGTCATAGTCGGTTGAAACTGTTTCAGGGTTACAGTTGTACATAATACATTCGATACCCATCTCTTTAAGTGCAAAAGCAGCATGAACACAACAGTAGTCAAACTCAATACCTTGACCAATTCTGTTTGGTCCACCACCAAGGATAAGCACTTTTCTCTTGTCACTTACGCGGTTGGTGACATTTGGAAGTTGTGTGATGTTGGTAGTTGAGTAGAGGTATGGAGTGAGCGCTTCAAACTCAGCCGCACAGGTATCCACTTCATTGTACTCAAGTGAAATGCCCATACTTTTTCTTGCATTATAAACATCCTCTTCACTGACATTTTCGTGAGAATTTTTGGCTATAAGCTGAGCAATTCTTTTGTCGGAGAAACCATCTACCTTCACACTTCTCATATACGCTGCATCAAAAAGAATTTTATCTGTGATATCTTTTTCGGTTTCTAAAATCTCTTCGAGCTGGTAAAGGAACCAAGGATCAACTTTACAGGT